>CAYUVQ010000002.1:145636-147378 GCA_964448175.1 uncultured Cellvibrionaceae bacterium
ACCAATTCACAGTCGCGCAGGTTATAGGCAGCCAGTGCCACTTTATCGGTGTGGAACAGTTCCGTAATTTCTTCGCCGCGCCCCGGCCCCTGCAATAGCTTTCCTTTGCCTAACAAAGTCTCGCCGACGTTCTGCAACGAGTAGCTATCGAAGCGGTAGTTAGCGGCTTTGAGCAATTCAATACCATCCAGCGCAACGCGCCCCGGCATGGTGATGTAACGTCTTCCGCCCTCGCCTTCCTCCTGTCGCCAGTGAACTGGTTGCCCCCCACGGCCTAATGCCAAAGGAATATTTTCTCGCTGACACAGGGTCTCCATTACCCAGAGGTCGAACTGCACCAGATTCCAGCCGATCAAAACATCCGGATCATCTTCCCCCAGCCATTTAAAAAAAGTTTTCAGACACGCTTTGGCATCCGGGCAATAAACTAAATGCTCCGTGGTTGGGCTTTTACCTGCCACATCACCCACCGGATCGCCCACCATAAAGATACGACGATCGGTTGCGGTCCAGACAGCAATCGAATAGAGCTGTTTAGCGTCCATTGAGGTTTCGATGTCCAGCGATGCCATACGCAATGCCGGACGATATTCAGATGGTGTTATGCGGGGATTGAGGTGCGGTTGGTGAGCGGCTGGCGGATCAGTAAATGTCAGCTGCGCAGCGGCGGTGACAAACCGCTCCATGAGGTAGCGTTCCGGCGGTCGGATATCCGCTTCCCAATAATTGATGGCCGCATGATCCAGTAATTGCTGCGCATCGCGGGCGGTGCGATGACTGCGGAAATACAGGGCGTTGACGGGACGATTCTCAAACGTTTTGAGGTCCACTTCGGCGCTGCGCCAGTAGCGAAGGCTGCGCAGTAGTTTATCCACCTGGGCCGCATCGGATCGTGCAATAAAAAATACTACTTCCTGCGCAGTAGTCTGTGTCCAGCAGGGCCCCTGCTCCGTCGCCCACCAAAAATCCAGCACGACGCCCTCACGGGTGTCACGCCATTGGCGGGTTAACAGAAACGCTTCGGGCATAAGTAAAGACCTCAAAAAAAGCTGGCTACTTATACAGTCATTGCTGGTATTTGGCAAATCTGCGCTTGCTGCACCGTCCATACGCTTCGCAAACAAAAAGGGCCGGATGACAATGCCATCCGGCCCTTTCTGGTTCACTCCAATTTAACGTTTACCGGACACACACTCCAGGTTGATGTTCGTCTCGAACATGAAGTTGGATTCAACGGTGTGGCGCTCAGCAAAGAAGAGGTCGAAGCGGTAGGTATTACCTTTCTTGATACCCAGCTCCGCTGCTTTTTTGTCGAGGTCGATGCTGCGCGCAATCACTCCGTGCACACCACCGATATCGATGGCCAGCTTGCCGTTGATGAACACAAACAGGTCGTCGTCACCGCGGAAGGTAAAGTATTCGCCACCTTCATAATCAAACTCCAGGTGGGCTTCCAGGGTGAAGTGATAGTTATGTTGCTGTCGGGCTGTGTTACCAAAACCTTTACCGTCGATCGGGAAGAACTTGCTGTTAGAGTAACTCCAGATCGTTGAGCCCGGATCACGCTTCATTTCCAATTCGTAGGGAATACGCGTATTCACATTGGGCACGTCGCGGTACCACTGGTTAAAGTTAGCCGCGCCGGTGGTGGTACGAGAACCACGACTGCCGTGAGCGTAAACCGGCAAGCCATCAGCACCCAGATCTTTCTTCACGATGCCCGTCTCTTCACCAATGACGTA
>CAYUVQ010000003.1:0-8050 GCA_964448175.1 uncultured Cellvibrionaceae bacterium
ATCATCCTGGCAACCCAGCAACAGAATTGTCAGTAATAAACTGCAACAACCACGGTAAAAAGACTTCATAGAAATTGACCCCGCATGGATAAAACATCATTGCCATGTGATTTTATTATTTCGGGCATAACCCAAACCCGCGGTTATAGTGCTACAAACACCGGCCATATTAAACGGATGTTTTTTTTAACGGTGTGGTTAAAGAGCTTCTTCCGCAACGGTCCACTGCCACAGACAAGGTTATTTCATGAATGACAACAAAAGCATCCTGATCACCGGAGCCTCCACAGGTATCGGCTACCACTGCGCTAAAGCCTTACAGGCAGACGGTTATCGTGTAATTGCCACCTGCCGCCAACTGGCTGATGTGTCACGCCTACAGGCCGAAGGGCTGACCTGCATTCAACTGGACTTGACGGATTCCGCAAGCATAGAGCAAGCCGTAGCACAAGCGCTTGACATTAACGGCGGCGAACTTTTTGCGTTATTCAATAACGGGGCTTACGGACAACCTGGGGCAGTAGAAGATTTGACGAGGGATATTCTGCGCAAACAATTTGAAACCAACGTCTTCGGCTGGCTGGAGCTGACCAACAAGCTTCTACCCATCATGATCCGTCAGGGCTATGGTCGCATCATCCAGAACAGCTCCATCCTCGGATTTGCGGCTATGCCTTTACGCGGCGCCTACAACGCCAGCAAATTTGCAGTGGAAGGATTGACTGACACGTTGCGCCTTGAACTCCACGGTACGGGCGTTCAGGTAAGCCTGATCGAGCCAGGGCCAACTCTCAGTGACTTTCGCAAAAATGCGCTGCGTGAATTAACGGCCCATATCGATATTGAAAAAAGCCGATTTGCTAACCAGTACCAAAAAGCGATTCAACGGCTGGCCAAACCCGGTGCAGCTGCGCCGTTTACTCTGGGACCAGAGGCCGTTTATAAATGCCTGAAACACGCGCTGGAGAGTGATTCACCCAAGCCCCGCTATCGAGTTACGTTCCCTACGCACCTGATGAGCATTTTGCAACGTTTACTGAGCACCCGGATGATGGACAGCGTATTGCGGCGCGCAGGTAGTTAAGGTCCCGTTAAGCCGAGTACCGCCAGTATCCGATATCACTCACTGGATCAAAAAAGGACGAGGCGTGTAGGCTGCATTCGCTCTTGAGCCCACTACTTTGCCGGGGGTTGCGGATGATGAAATACTGTATATAATCACAACACCTGTATAAATAAACAGATCCATCTGGAGCGCCCTATGGCCAATCTGACATCCCGCCAGGAACAAGTCCTGCAGTTGATCAAAAGCTACACCGAGGAAACTGGGTATCCACCAACACGTGCTGATATTGCTCGGATACTTGGTTTCAAATCTGCCAACGCTGCCGAAGAACATATCAAGGCTTTGGCGAAGAAAGGCGCTATCGAAATCATCCCTGGAGCCTCCCGCGGCATTCGTTTACCGGACACCCAGAACGGTATACCTATTGTCGGTCGCGTGGCGGCAGGAAACCCCATCCTCGCTCAGGAACATATTGAAGACTACTGCAATATCCCCTACAGCTTCTTCTCACCTTCTGCTGATTATCTGCTGCGAGTGCACGGCATGAGCATGAAGGACGCAGGCATTCTTGATGGGGATTTGTTGGCCGTACATCGCACTGATCAGGCACGCAATGGACAGATTGTAGTGGCGAGGATCGGTGACGAGGTAACAGTAAAGCGCTTTAAACGTATCGGCAATCGCGCGCAGGTAGAACTTTGGCCTGAAAACCCTGACTTCAACGTTATAGAAGTGGATTTACGCGATCAGGATTTCAGTATTGAAGGGCTGAGCGTAGGAGTGATTCGTCGTGACTAATACAGTGCGCATTGATGAACAGCCCGGCCTCGAAAGCCGGCATAACACAGGTGTCACGGAGCTGGTGTTGACCAGTTATTCTCCGGAACAGGCAGCTCTTCTTCTGCCCATGCTGGCCTACCTGAGCAAAACGTGTCACGACCGTTGGATTACCTGGATTGCTCCGCACAACATCACACGCCAATCGTTGGAAAGCTTCGGGATTGATACGCGTCTGATTCGCCTGATCCATTGTCATGATCAGAAAAATACGCTCTGGATCACCTGGGAAGCACTAGCGGCAGGCAATAGTCACACCGTTATCGCAAGTCCCGGGAAATTAAGTGATAAAGAATTGAAACAACTGGAAACAGCAGCTATGCAAGGTAATTGTCAGGGCCTGCTACTGCGTGTGCGTTAATTATTGAAAACTTCAGATAGGAAATGGGGGCACGGAAAGCCCCGGTGAATCAATGCAACACCGGTTTTTCAAACTCGGGAAAACCTTCAGAAAACTCGTCCAAGTGTTCTTGTTCAGCCAGCTCAGTGGCAGCTTCCATACCCGCTTCAATCATCGCCTTTGCAATCTCGAACTTCCCCTCGCCTAAAAAAGCCAGTGATTCCGCTGAAAAACAAAGTTTAACCAAAGGCTCTCCGCCTTCATCATCGACTTTTCTCAGTACGACATCACCATTGGGCAATTCGGCGATTTCATATAATGTTGACGGCATAATAACCTCTGCTGTTTTGCAATTTACAGTTGCAAATGGAAAAACGGCTGTATTTTATCATTAACCTGCTCATCAATCATCCCACACTAGTTAACACGCGTAACCTTGTATCCTCTCTGCTCAAGCAGCGCTACCAGCCCTTCGCCACCTATGATATGACCGACACCCACGACTAAAAAAATTCTTTGTGAGCTATTCATATAAGTATCAATCGCATTCAGCATCTGTTTGTTACGTTCAACAAAAATAAACTGATAAAGCTTATTGCCCACCTCCCGCTCATGGAACGAGCTGAACACCAGCTTATTCAAAGCCAGCTCATCACCGTGGTACCAGGCATCGGCCAGTTGCTTAAGACTTTCTTCTGCTTTGGGGAACTCGTTTAAGGTTATCTGCAAAAATTCGATCTGTTCAGCATCACTCAGCCGCGTAAACAGCCGCATTTGTTCATCAAGTGTTTCCAGCTCCAGTATCTTTTTGTGACGTGACTCAGAGAGAAAATATTTATCTAAACCGAGAGAAGGCTGATAATTACTGCGAATTAATTGCAAATTAGTTAATTGCATGGCCGCCAACCACGGCCGAAAGTGCTTAAGTTGCTGCGCATCAATACCAAAATTTTCGGTTATATTTTTTATTTTGTCCCATATCTGCACACCCACATGGCTCTGCAAATTATCCTTGCCCCTATAATAGCCGTAGCGTTGAATTGCCGCGTGAACCTGCTCGCCATCCAAAGCATCAATATCCAGCTCAACCGCCAGTGCATCTGAAGCGTTATAAGCCTTGAGCACGGTATCCGGTAATGGATAAAACTTTTCTTCGCCGTAATGTAAAGAACCAAATAAATACAATCGAATTTGTGAATTTTTATCTTCAACCTGCCACAACAAGGGTTGGGAGGCAGCTTGTACGCCTATGCTGAAAAAACCAATCAGAACGATTGATAATGCCGCAACCCAATGACGAAAGTTGATGAATGTACGAGACCACATACTCATACACCCGCGTCGTCATTGTGTTGCCCTTCACACTCATGGGGCGAAGGTATGGCCAACAAAATTATGGCGCCCTCCTCTCCCGCGATCCATTGCGCTTCACGGAGCGATACCGGCAACAACATTGCCTGAGAAGGCAAATATGAACGGGGAGATTGTGCCTGCTCTGGCCCAGAGGATTCAGTTGCATAGCACACAAGGCTGCCGGATATAACCATCAGCAAGCGGTAGCTTGTACAGGCGGGTAACTGATAACAACATCCAGCCGCCAGCCTCACTCGCTGCACTTCAAAGTCGTTAAAGATTACTACCCGCTCAACAAGAACCTCAGGGGTGGAATACAGGGACTCAAGTGTTGGCAGAGCAGGTGCATCAAGCGAAATTTTTTCCAGTGCCGTTTCTGTATCCCAATGTGACTGAGTTAAAACTTTTTGGTTAAAAGAGAGGATTTTTCTTTCATAAACCGGTGTTTGGAATTCCACGGTCCGCACACCATGCTGCAAGGCATGTGGTGTAAAACAGGGCACCTTAACGACATCCCCCACCTGTAAATCCGTGGTGGCGGTATAACTGTACATGGCCGTCCGTTTTTCACTTTCCAGAGCCATCAGCTCTGGTGACAACAGGGGTAACCACTGATTCAAGATTGCCGCATCCACCGGATCATTTAAGCCGATAGCGTGAGCAAGACGCTGCTGGTCGAGTTGTTGATCAATCTCGCGCCGAACCATCTCATAATCACGCACCGCCGCCAGATAAGCCGCTTTAAACGCAGCATCATCGTTGAACTCGGCACGCTTCTGCTGGTTGAACCCCAGACGAATAGCGCCTACTCCATCGGGCCAGGCGCGCCGATCAATATCGGTGACGACATAAACTTCCTGCTTTTGCTCATGCATCTCAAAATACAGATCCCCGTAACGTTCATCCGGCAACGGATCAAGGATTTTCAGCAGGACAATATGTTCAGCGAAGCCTGCTGCCAGGAACCTTGGCATCAGGGACAGCAGCCAAGGCAAGGGCACCTTATGGTTTTGCGCAATGACAGCAGATTGACCACGCACTTCAATTCCCGTGTACCAGATTTCCTGCCCCCAGGGTTTGGGAATGTACACCGGGTCCAGCATCAGCGGCGCAGACAAGTTCAACCAGGGCAGTCCCTGTTCATCAGCAAAAGTGGCAAGACAATCCGGTCTTTCACCCAGGTTCGCTATTGCTGCCCTCAATGTTGGCGAGGCAGCCATCAGCGTTGCGTGAATCGTGCAGCCTGACTCATTTGACTCCAGCGCAACCAACGCCACCAAGGTGAGCTCCGGCTGCGCTGGCAGATAGTACTGGCGCCAGCAGTATTCCAGAGCAAAACATTGATAAGCCTCAGCGGATGCTGCCAGATCAATGATCCGCGCATTAATGAAAGCTTCAGGATTGGTTACAGCGTGAACTATCACCGCAGGTACCTGCACTTAAAAGAAGGTCGGCAGTCTAGCAGATGCGGTTAGAGCTGACAGCTTGCACGAGGAGGTTGAGCACAACGAAAAACGCCGGGTAATCCCGGCGTTGTAGATGAATGCTGCACGATATGTCAATTCAAACGTTCAAGTACGGTGGTTATCCCCTGCCCCAGTCCGATACACATGGTTGATACCCCCAAGGTGGCGTCCTTCTTGGCCATTACCGTGAGGAGGGAACCAGTAATCCGGGTTCCGGAGCATCCAAAGGGGTGCCCCAAGGCGATCGCGCCACCGTGCAGGTTAACCTTTTCTTCCATGCTCTCGAGCAGCTTCAGGTCTTTTAAGACGGGCAAAGCCTGGGCTGCAAAGGCCTCATTCAATTCAACACAGTCAATGTCATCAATGGATAACTTGGCGGCCTGCAAGGCTTTTTCTGTAGAGGGTACCGGACCATAGCCCATGATGGATGGGTCAACCCCGGCCAGCCCGAGCGAAACAACCCGTGCAATAGGCTTCATTCCCAGTGCCTGAGCGCGCTCAGCAGACATCACCAGCATTACCGAAGCACCATCTGAAATCTGCGAGGAGGTGCCCGCCGTCACCTGCCCGTTTTTAGGATCAAATACTGGCGGTAACTTGGATAATGCTTCAACCGTGGTATCCGGGCGAATGGTCTCATCCTCATCCACCATGAGCGGGAAACCGTCCGCATTGTGACCGGGGACAGGAATAATCTCACGCTTGAAACTCCCATCAGCACGAGCCTTTGCTGCCAGTTGATGAGATCGGGCACTAAATTCATCCATTTGTTGACGGTTGATACCATGCAGCAGTGCGAGATACTCCGCCGTCATACCCATATTGCCTGCCGCTTTTGCAATGGTCAGCCCGAGCATGGGGTTAGGGTTGACTGATTCATACATTGGCAGGTGACCCATGTGCTCGACACCACCGATCAAATACACATCTCCGAGGCCGGCGCGGATGTTGGCCGTGGCAGTGTGTAAGGCAGACATAGAAGAGCCACACAGGCGGTTGATAGTTTGTGCCGGGATCGTGTGTGGCAGGCCGGTCAGCAGCAGAATATTCCGGGCAATATTGAACCCCTGTTCTTCGCGCTGCATCACACAACCCCACAACAGGTCATCAATAGCAGCCGGGTCCAGCTGCTCATTGCGCGCCAATAGTCCTTTGATAATGGTGGCAGATATCTCATCCGCACGAACGTTGCGAAAACAACCATTCTTGGAACGACCCATTGCACTGCGGGCATAATCGACGATAACGGCATCTCTTGGTTGTAGACTCACAGTTTTCTCTCCTTTAAAGACTCAAGGTGCATCACGATACTGCGCACGCTTAGCCGTAGAATTTCTGGTTAGTGGCTGCCATTTTCTGCATATTCACGGGCGGCTCATAAAGGGCGCCCAAATGGCTGTATCGCTGAGCCATTTCGCAGAACGCATTGACACCAATTGAGTCGATCCAGCGGAAAACACCACCTCGGAAAGGTGGGAAGCCGGTACCGTAGACCAATGCCATATCCGCCTCGGCTGCGGTTTCAACGATGCCCTCTTCCAGGCAGCGAGCCAGCTCTGTCGCCATTGGCACCATCATACGCGCGATGATGTCATCATCCGAAACCTCCACCGAACCTGTTACATGAGGCTTGATGATGTTAAGCACATCTTCATTAAAGACTTTTTCCGGTTTTCCTTTTTTGTTGGTCTCGTAATCATAAAAACCTTTCTGGTTTTTCTGTCCGAGACGCTCAGCCGTGAAGAGTGCATCGGTACAGGAGGTGAAATCACGTTTCATACGCTCCGGAAAACCTTCCGCCATGACCTTTTCTGCATGAACCGCCGTATCGATACCTACAACGTCAAGCAGATAAGCGGGTCCCATGGGCCAACCCCAGGTCTCCATTACTTTATCGATCCTGCGGAAATCCACCCCATCGCGCACCAGCATTGAGAATCCGGCGAAATAGGGAAACAACACACGATTGACGAGAAAGCCCGGACAATCCTTCACCACTACCGGTTTTTTCCCCATCGCGTTGGCATACGCTACGGTACGTGCAACGGCCGTGTCCGAGGTTTTCTCTCCCCGGATTACCTCGACCAACGGCATTAGATGAACCGGGTTAAAGAAATGCATACCGCAGAAACTTTCAGGCCGCTGCAATGCTTCGGCAAGATGAGTAATAGAAATCGTGGACGTATTAGAGGCAATAATGGTATCGGCAGTCACCTTGGCTTCAACCTCGGCCAGCACGGTCCGCTTGACCTTCGGGTTTTCCACGACCGCCTCAACGACGATATCAACCTGATCAAAGCCGTCGTAGGTCAACGCGGGTTCAATCCGGTTTAGCACATCCCCCATCTCGGCCGCCGTCATTTTTTTCCGCTCTACGCGTTTGCTCAGTTGTTTGTTGGCTTCCGACAACCCCAGATCAATACCCTTTTGAGCTACATCTTTCATCTTGATGGGCACGCCTTTAAGGGCCGACTGATAAGCGATACCTCCGCCCATAATGCCCGCACCAAGTACCGCCGCACGCGCTACTTTTTTGTCGGCTTTTTTCTCCCAGCTCTTGGCTTTTTTATTGATCATCTGCTCATTGATAAAGATGCCGACCAGTGACTGCGCCGTCTCCGTCTGCGCAACCTTAGCGAACGCTTCTGCTTCAATTTGCAGCGCTTCATCCCGACCTTTATCCGCCGCTTTCTGCATGGCCTTGATTGCAGTGACTGGGGAGGGATAGTTGCGGCCCGCCTGGGCTCCCACAAATGCTTTGGATGTCTCAAAAGCCATCATGGATTCAATAAAATTCAGCTTCAATGGTGCTTTCTTTTGCTCACGGCGGGCCGCGTAATCAAACTTGCCATTCATGCATTGCTGCAATGTAAAAAGAGCCGCATCACGCAGTTTCTCCGGCTCCACAACAGCATCCACGACGCGGGCCGTCAGCGCCGTTTGGGCGTCATGTTCTTTACCGGATGCAATCCACTCCACCGCTGTTTC
>CAYUVQ010000003.1:8150-61374 GCA_964448175.1 uncultured Cellvibrionaceae bacterium
GCGCCGTTTGGGCGTCATGTTCTTTACCGGATGCAATCCACTCCACCGCTGTTTCTAGACCGGCGATACGCGGTAAGCGAACGGTTCCGCCCCAGCCGGGCAATATGCCTAATTTAGTTTCGGGTAATCCCAGCCTGGCTCGGGTGCTCGCAACACGGTAATCACACGCTAGACACAGCTCCATTCCGCCACCCAAGGCAAAGCCGTTGATCGCCACCACAACCGGAAAAGGCAGATCCTCAATGCGGCAGTTATTGCGATTGTTATTCGTCAGGTGTCCGATGATACCCTCTGCGCCTGCAGCGAAAACTTCCCCGAACTCCATGATGTCGGCGCCGACAATAAAGACTTCTTTCGCGCTGGTTATCAACAGTCCTTTGATATCCTGGCTTTCCTCCAACAGGCCCAATACTTCTTCCAGTTCATTGACAGCCTGCAGATTAAATTTATTGACTGACTCACCCTGCAGATCAAAGGTCAACTCCGCGATACCGTCTTGCAACAGGGCGACTGAGATGGCTTTTCCTTGGTACATAACAAGTCTCTCTCTAGTGGAATATCAGAGGCGAAGAAAAAACCTCTAACGCTGATAGGCAAGCAGATTAAGGTGCAAGCCACACATGAAACACAATAAACAAATGAGATTGTAGCGAGATTAGCTGATGAACGTTGTCGAACAAGTAGAGCTTTTATCAGTGCCGGTGCATATCAGCCGATAGCAGCGGCATGCAGTAGAATTTAATCCTGTAAGACACTTAAAACAATAACTGCTGTGGCGTCTTTACGGTTGCGTATGCGATAGGGCTGATGGGCGGCGAGATAAAACGCGTCCCCTTCCTGTAATTCATGGACCTGCATGCCAGCCGTCAATTCCAATTGTCCGGCTATAACCCATCCACTGGCTTCTGCTTTGTGACGTAGGGGTTCGCTGCCGGTATCCGCCCCGGCTGGATAGGTATGACGTCTCATGGACAGTTTGCGTTGCGTTTTTTCCGTCGCAAGAGACTGGATCGTCACACCATTGGGATGCTGTACCTGATCAGCCGCCAACGACGCCGCCGGATATACCACTTGGCCAACGTCCACCTGATCGCATGCAAAAAATTGCGCCAGTGTCATCGGTATTCCGCTTAACACTTTGGCTAAAGAATTGACTGAAGGACTGACCAGCCCCTGCTCAATCATGGAAATATTACTGTTGGTGATACCGGCCCGTTTAGCCAGCTCCCTCTGCGAGAGCCCGTTACGCTCACGAATCAATTTAAGACGCACCCCAATGTCGGGCGCTAGGTCGGGAGCTAAATCAACGATAGCAGCCGTTTCTGCCTCATCTATAACCAACTCCACAACCATATCATGACTCATTGACGCATCAATTTCTGTGGCCATACCGCAAACCTGTTGAACGCAAATTTATTATCAGCATTTATGCGTATGTTGATGTTTCAGTTGAGAACACTACCACGGTAATTGCTCACCACTGGAATGCCAAAAACTTCCCGAATTTTCCAACGTCAATTCGTCGATCCTGGCCGCCAGACGTTCAGCCGCTACAGCAGGAGAGATGTCACCCGCAAAACCAACCATATCAGTTTGCACAAACCCTGGATGTAACAGAGCTACGGCAATGCCGCGCCGACCAAGGTCGCGCGCCAGGGTTACGCCCGCTGCATTGAGGGCCGCTTTACTCATCCGATAACCATAATAGCCACCGGAAGAGTTATCGGCGATCGACCCCATCCGGCTGGTAATCATTGCGATCTTAGAACCAGCCTGCAGGTTTTGCGATAACGCTTCGGTTACACGCAACGGTCCCACAGTATTGACTTGAAACTGAAGCAGGATGTCTGCGTAAGAGAGCTCTCCAAAACTGTCAGACTCAAGAACACCGGCATTATTAATCAGAATATCGACGGGCTTGTCAGCTAATGCTTTGCGCAGACCGACAACGCCATCGTCACGGGAGACATCGACGTCTTCAATGATGGTGACAGGGAGCTGTCCAAGTTCGGCCGATACTTTGCGACAAGCCGCATATACTTCATGACCCTTCTGCGCAAAATATCTGCACAGCTCCAAACCTATACCACGACTTGCACCGGTAATAACGATACGGCTCATAACACCTCCGCGGACATCAATTCGTTATCAACCTTTGCTGGCCAACAAACGTGCGAGTTCGTCACTGGGCAGGTTATTGATAACCAGTTCATACGAGTTATCGATCATACGATGAATTTCGTTTTCAGGAATGGTGTTGTCCAGAAACACGGTGTTCCAATGTTTTTTATTCATGTGATGCCCGGGCTGAACAGCGGGATATTTTGCACGCAACGCAACCGCCTCTTCTGGATCACACTTAAGGTTCACGCGCGTCACACCGGCTTCTTGCGTGAGCGTTGCAAACATTTTGTGACACACCTTATAGACGGCAACGTCTGGACCCGAAGGAAAGGTCTCTTTTGCCTGATGCTTGGCTAGTAAATATTTTTGAACAGAAGAAAAATCCATGGTTTAGTCCTTTAGCAATACGACTGAATGGTTGTTAATACGACCGCTAATATACATAATCATTCACTCACAACAATCTTATGTAAGCGTACCTACCTGCATAAAGGAACCCATACCACCGACTCTTTTCCTCCCTGTGTAGTCAAGCGGCCCGTAGGTCGCTGTATCGATAAGAACGCAGTATGCCATCACAATGAAAGCAAAGCGTCAACGTTTGGTTGAAGCGAAACATCTTCACCTCTGACAGATCAGCTATTGCGCCACTTTAGCAGAGTATGACCAGTTTTGTGTAGCAGCCCCGCAGTGATGGCGATGATAGTTTGCCAACCGCAACGATACAATTGCGAATTGCCGCTGATTTTTGTCTGCACTCCTTGAAGATCGCGCATCAAGAGCTATTGATCAAATAGTCGGCGACCGAATCATATGTTGCTCCGGCAAAACTTATCCGTGCCCCACACCACAGAGCCACCATCTGGATCGTTACCGAACAGTCTCAAGCGATGTGTAATAACTCTGCAGAGCGGCGCCTTAAAACGATGTGCGACGATAGCCCCGATATTCGGGCGTCCAGAAATTACTCTCTATTTTTGCATCAATTAAATCTTCCGGCACAGGAACAGCAACACCATCGGCAATGGCTTGCTTGAATACTGCGCGCGCGATAATTTTACTGACGTCTCGAATATTTTTCAGCGATGGCAGCAAAGCGCCCTCCCCCAGCTGCACCATGGGTGAAGCATCAGCCAATGCCCAACTTGCGGCCATCATCATGCCATCAGTTATTCGCGTCGCCTTGGCTGCAAGCACACCAAGACCAACGCCGGGAAAGATATAACTGTTGTTACACTGCGCAATCTCATATCTTCGATTGCCAATATCCACTGGTGCGAAGGGGCTGCCGGTAGCAACAATTGCCTTCCCGCTGGTCCACCGCAAAATGTCCGCAGGCAGTGCTTCCACCTGGGATGTTGGATTGGACAACGGCAGTATGATCGGCTGTTCACAATGTGCCTGCATCGCTTCGACAACCGTCTTGGTAAATAGCCCGGGCTGCCCTGAAACACCTATTAAAATAGTGGGACGTGTATTCACCACAACATCCAGCAGGTTAATTGTCCCGTCTGTTTTGTTGTGAGTTAACGACCATTGCGCCACCACATCATCATCAATCGCGAAGGGTCTTTGGAATTCGTAAAGATCGGAAGAGCTCGTGCGCAGCAGACCGGATTTACTTAACAGAAATATGCGACTGCGCGCCTCAGCCTCGGTTAGACCTTCCGCGCACATTTGTCGTACGACCTGCTCGGCTATGCCGCATCCTGCCGACCCTGCACCGGCGAATACCACGCGTTGCTCTGCAAGCTTTTCCCCTTTAGCGAGACACGCCGCCAACAGGGTTCCCACTGCTACTGAGGCGGTACCCTGGATGTCATCATTGAAGCAGCAGAGCTCATCTCTGTATCGATTTAACAAAGGTGTCGCGTGAGCTTGCGAAAAATCTTCAAATTGCAATAAAGCGTCCGGCCAACGAATTTTTATGGCCTGAATAAATTCGTCAACAAACGCATAATATTCATCTCCGGTGATCCGTGGGTGTCGCCATCCCATATACATCGGATCATCAATCAACGCCTGATTGTTACAGCCTACGTCCAGGGTAACGGGTAGCGTATAAGCAGGACTGATACCACCACAGGCAGTGTAAAGTGCCAGCTTGCCGATAGGGATACCCATACCGCCAATACCTTGATCTCCCAGTCCAAGAATGCGCTCACCGTCAGTAACAACAATCACTTTGACGTTCTGTTTGGTGGCGTTCTGCAACATGTCATCTATACGATCGCGGTCCGGATAAGTAATAAACAAACCGCGTTTACGACGATAGATTTTGGAAAACTGCTGACATGCCAAGCCGACGGTCGGGGTATATATCAACGGCATGATTTCCTGCAGGTGATCCGTTACCAGGCGAAAATACAACGTCTCGTTTGTATCTTGAATATTGCGTAGATAAATATGTTTATCGATATCCGTCTGAAATGAGATGAGTTGTTGGTAGGCTCGTGCTTTTTGTTCTTCGATAGTTTCGATGCTATAGGGCAACAACCCTTCCAGGTTGAACTGTTGACGCTCCTGCTCAGTAAACGCACTGCCTTTATTCAGCAGCGGTGCTTCCAGAAGTGCAGGACCAGCAAAAGGAATATAAATTGGACGCTTTTTCACAACTGTACCGTTTTTATGAGAAGGAAAAGGATGTAATGGATCTTAACATAGACTCTGCAAAACCAGGCAGGCAGTCAGGAGTGGGATGATAAAGGCGCGATAAAGTCACCAATGTCGGGTTGTAATGTAAATCGACCCGATTACAATAGCGACATTAGGCGCCGCCGGCTCAAAAACCGAGCAAACAAAATTTAAAACCGTGTGCCATCGATAATTTTTGCGAGCTCTTTAGCATTTTTGTAAAGAAACATTAACCCGCTCACGATACTGGCGGCAGACTTGATAAATAGAATTTTTGCCTGAGTCCATTAATCCGGAATTCCTTTGAGAAACCCCATGACCACGATCGAAATGTTTCTGCAGCAGCTTCGGGATACGCCCGAAACAATTCAATTTAATGACACCATGGCTGTCATTGATGCAAATTATCATTTCACACCGACCGCGTTTCAGAACGGGAATCAGTTTAATGCAGCTGGAGAAAATTCCGGTTCATGTAAATTATTCAGTTTTGCACAACTCCATCAATTATCTTCCGCACAGACACTCCAGTGTTTTGGAGCTTATTATCGTGAAGATGTCTTGAGTCGTCCCACGGGCGAAGATCATCAGAATATTAGAAATTTTATGCGTGCCGGCTGGTCGGGCATTCGCTTTGACGGCCAGGCTCTTACTCCACGTTAATCAGGCAGAGAATCATGATGAAGCCCCCTCTTTTTATTCTGTTTGCGTGTCTGACACTCAGTGCATGTCAAGACAGAGCTGGCCAAGAAGCGGCAGAGGAAACAACAAACCTGCATGAGGAACCTATGCAGACATTGATTCAATGCCCCGATAACCGACCCGAAGCGTGCACTCAGATATATCAACCTGTATGTGGCTTGGTAGACACGGGGATTCGCTGTATCACCACGCCCTGCCCCAGCGCCGAATTCAAAACCTTCGGCAATGCCTGTACTGCCTGTAGTGATAACAACGTCACCGGGTACAATGAAGGTGAATGCCCGGCAAGCGAGACCGAAGCAGCCACACCAACCGAATAGAAAACCTATTCAAATAGTTATTGGAGGGTGATTATGTGGATACAAAAAGAATTCCGGGTACGCCCAAAGAGTCGCGGATTTCATTTGATCACCGATGAAGTTATCTCTGCGTTACCGGACCTTAAACGAATTGAATGCGGATTATTGCATTTATTTATTCAGCATACGTCCGCTTCGCTGAGTATCAACGAAAACGCCGATCCTACAGTGCGCCAGGATCTCGAAACTCATTTCAACCATATGGTGCCTGAAGGGGCACCCTATTATCGTCACGATTATGAGGGCGATGATGATATGCCGGCCCATATAAAAAATTGCCTGCTCGGCTCCAGCCTGACGATCCCCATCAGTGGAGGCAAGCTTAACCTGGGCATTTGGCAAGGCATTTATTTGTGTGAGCACCGCAATAACGGTGGAGGAAGAAATCTTGTGGCGACACTTCAAGGAGCCTGCAACGGCGACAACGAGCGCTGATAATTCTTACCCGTACAATGACTCAACTTGCCCGCCGTGAAACCAGCCAGAGAAAATCTATTGACGGGATACCCATAAATAAACGACGAAAAAAAGCCAGGATGCAATCAGCATCCCCCAAGGCAACCATGATTGAAGTAGAGGATTTCCTTCCGGCGCTGCAACCTCCACAGTCTGTTCAGTTTGCTGAGGCGCTGCCGTCAAACGTCGCGCTTTTTTAACGCGCTTATCCAGCTCCCGCGCCTTTTCGCTTTGCTGCCTTAAAAATTGCTCCATACCTCGCTGTATGCCTGCCGCGATCAGCCGGGTCTGCTCCCGGGTTTGCCCTTCGATGTGCTGACTGTTAGCAATCTTTAATGCCTCCGCACGAATATCGCGCGCATCCTTTTTGATTTTGTCTTTATTTCTTGCGGAGCTGGTCATTGTGACTCATCGCGGGCAGCGCTAATAACTTGGTTGCCGTCCGCATCACGCAAGATCAGCAATCCATTGGACAAACTTGCCCGTGCGGCCTTAGGCAGATGTTGAAGCAAGCGTTGTTCTTGCTCCATCAACGCCGGTAGGCACATCATTTTGGTTGCACCCAGATTAGTGGGAATATCGAGTTGCTCATTTACGTAGGTATAGCTACCAAAAAAACGATTGCAACTGGCATTGCCGTTGATAGCTCCGTCTTCTGTGAATTGAATGCGCGCCGGGCTCCGATCAATTACCGGACGATCACCAATGTATTCCACGTACCATACTCCCGCCAATTCTTCTGCGGTCATGGCGTCATGGGTTGCGCGCGCTGCGCTCGTTTCGGTGGAATCGGTGCGGGTTTCGCGAGAAGGTTTACCTGCTTGCTGGCAAGCGGTCGTTAAAAGAGCCGATATAATCAGAATACTTAATGTGAAGAACTTCATAACAGGTTCCAGTGCAGGTATTCCTGCGATTGTTATTGTTAGCGTGTTATTTTTGTGTGTACGAATCCGCATCCGAGAAAATAATGGACTCGTTTATCTGAGGCTACAGGAAATCAAAAATTCCATTATCTATGTAAATAATCGTAATTTTTATGCCATCCACAAAATAAAAAAGCGCCACTATTGCGGCGCCTTTCAACTTGCAGTTGTGACGAACCGAAAGTTATCGACGGAATCCGGGCGGTAATCCACCACCAGGAGGCATACCTCCCGGCATCATTCCACCCAAGCCGCGCATCATTTTCGCCATGCCGCCACCTTTCATTTTTTGCATCATCTTCGCCATTTGTTTGTACTGCTTCAGCAGGCGATTGAGATCCTGAATCTGCGTTCCGGAACCCTGGGTGATCCGGCGCTTACGCGAACCATTAAGATCTTCTGGATTGCGACGCTCATCCGGGGTCATGGAATTAATTATCGCTTCCATAACTTTAAACTGCTTAGTCATATTGGACTGTTGGGCCATCTGCGCCACATTACCCATGCCCGGCAACTTATCGAGCATGGACGTCAAACCGCCCATGTTTTGCATCTGCTGTAATTGATCACGCAAATCTTCCAGGTCAAATTTTTGACCTTTGGTGACTTTCTTTACCAGTTTGTCGGCTTTTTCTTTATCAATGCTGCGCTCGGCCTGCTCGATCAGAGACAGCACGTCACCCATGCCGAGAATCCGGGAAGCGATACGTTCCGGGTGGAATGGCTCCAGGGCATCCACTTTTTCGCCCATACCGAGGAATTTGATCGGCTTTCCGGTAACGTGGCGAACCGACAAAGCAGCACCGCCACGGGCATCACCATCAGCCTTGGTCAGAATCACACCGGTCAAGGGCAGCGCTTCATTGAACGCCTTGGCAGTGTTCACCGCGTCCTGACCGATCATGGCATCAATGACGAAAAGCGTTTCCGCCGGATTGATAGTCCCGTGTAAATTCTGAATCTCCTCCATCAGTTCGTTATCAATGTGTAACCGCCCTGCGGTATCCACAATGACGACATCAATGAATTGCCGTTTGGCGTGATCTATAGCGCTACGTGCAATGTCCACTGGGCGTTGTTCAGCCGTAGACGGGAAAAATTCAACCTCGACTTCCTGGGCCAGGGTCTGTAGCTGCTGAATCGCGGCGGGACGGTAGATGTCTGCGCTGACTACAAGAACTTTTTTCTTTTCCCGCTCTTTCAGATAGCGGGCAAGCTTAGCTACCGAGGTGGTTTTACCAGCCCCCTGTAATCCAGCCATAAGAATGACTGCCGGCGGTTGTACCGCTAGTTTGAGCCCTTCGTTGGCCGAACCCATCACGCTGATCAGCTCGTTTTCAACGATCTTGATGAATTGCTGACCCGGATTAAGGGCTTTGCCTATCTGTTGTCCTAGAGCGCGGCTGCGAACCTGATCAATGAAGGCTTTAACTACGGGCAAGGCAACATCCGCTTCCAGCAGCGCTTTACGAACTTCACGCAGAGTGTCTTTGATATTGTCTTCAGTTAAGCGAGCTTTACCAGTGATGGTCCGCAGGGTATGTGAAAGACGGTCAGTTAGATTTTCAAACATAAGCTTTCTCAGCCATTCGTTGGGTGAAGGTGCTGTTCATGATGCCGCTCCGTGGCGGCCGGAATCAGGCGGCGATTATACCCTTAAAAGGGGTGGCCGTTGCCAGCATCCCGCCGGGTTAACTCCTCGCTCGCCAGGGATCCATCCAACGCTTCTATTTGCGCTCATCCTGTGACAAACTTTGGCGCTAGTCTATCAATCGAATCGCGCCTCATTCGCATTTGGAGGCACGTTCTTCAACCGTATTACATGACTCAGGCTGAGACAATGGCACTTTTTGCGAATCTTGCAGCGATCGTTTTTTATGTCATAGCCGGCTTATACGCGATTATCTGCTTCGCCCACCAAAAGCCAATTCACCGCACAGGGCTGTTTTCCTTGGTCGGGGCGGCTTTGCTCTTTCATGGTGGAGGCATCTACGGCTTAAGTGCCGCCTATCCAGGCGTTCAACTGGGGTTCTTCTCTGTGTCCTCGCTGATCTTCTGGGTCATCAATCTGATTGTGCTATTCAGCAGCCTGAAAAAAGCCCTGCACAATCTGTTTATCCTGTTAAGCCCTTTATCTGTGCTGGCGGTGGCAGCTTCCATCTTCGGGCGCGATGCCAACATTCAGATTTCCTATCAACTGGCCAGCCACGTTATTTTGTCGATCCTTGCCTACAGTCTGCTGACAATTGCGACGCTGCAAGCACTGTTGCTGGCGTATCAAAATCATCAGCTCAAGAACAAACACACCATTGGCAAGGTGCGTCTGCTGCCCCCCTTGCAGACCATGGAGTCCTTATTGTTTGAGCTGCTATGGGCCGGCGAAATCCTGCTGACGCTTTCTATCCTGTCCGGAATATGGTTCCTTGAAGACATCTTCGCGCAGCACCTGGCACATAAAACTGTTTTTTCGATTGCAGCGTGGATTATTTATGCGCTGCTGCTGTGGGGGCGCCACCAGCTTGGTTGGCGTGGTTATACAGCCATCCGCTGGACCCTGGGCGGATTTGCCCTGCTGATGCTCGCGTATTTCGGCAGCAAGTTAGTTCTTGAGCTGATTCTTCATCGCATCTGATTCTGCTCTCTTTTGGATTTTTCGACGACTTTTCGTTATTGATTAACCCGGAAAACTTAGTCAAGATACCCGGCCATTTCGCACTACAGGCTTCATCGTTTTGGACGACGCTTCGCTGGAATTTTTATTTGCCTTATTGATTGGCATGTTATTTCTGTCCGCATTCTTCTCGGGTTCGGAAACCGGGATGATGTCAATTAATCGTTATCGGCTGAAACACCTCACCAAAAAAGGCGATCCGCGTGCACTGCGCGTTGCCAAATTACTGCACCGTCCAGACCGCCTGATCGGCCTGATTTTAATAGGCAATAATCTCGTCAATAATTTCGCGGTGGCTATTGCTACTCTTATCGCCATCCGTCTTTACGGCAATGCTGGCGTCGCTGTAGCGAGTTTTATACTCACCTTTGTCATGCTGGTGTTTGCCGAAGTCACCCCAAAAACGATCGCCGCGTTATACCCCGAGCGCATTTCATTTTTTACCAGCTGGTTTCTCCGCCCGCTGGCATATCTGCTGCACCCTGCCGTGGTGGCCGTTAACTTTTTATCCAATTCCGTGGTGCGATTATTCGGCATCGACGCTAATACTCCCAAGCATACGGAGCATCTTGATCCGGATGAGCTGCGCACCGTCGTTAACGAAGCAGGTGATCTATTGCCGAATCAACATCAGGGAATGTTATTAAATGTACTTGATCTGGAAAAATCCACAGTAGAAGACATCATGATCCCTCGCAATGAAGTCGAAGGGCTTGATCTGGAGCTGGATATGCCAGAACTCCTCCAGCGAATTCGCACCAGCGAATACACACGGCTACCCGTGTATGAAGGAGATATCAACAAAGTAGTAGGTATCCTGCACCTGCGCAATGCTGCACGCTTCATTCAAGGTGATGACAGTACCGTCACCCACGAGGCGATTCGCCATTTTATCAGCGAGCCGTATTTTGTCCCCGAATCAACTAAGCTCAACGCTCAGCTCTTGAATTTCCAGCAGCAAAAGTGCCGGATGGCCCTGGTTGTTGATGAGTATGGAGAAGTACAGGGAATAGTTACGCTGGAGGATTTGCTCGAAGAAATTGTGGGTGAGTTCACCACTAATCGAGCAGAAGAAGAGTCGAAAGATATTGTGCCCCAAGAAGACAATTGGTTTTTGATTGACGGTGGGACCTTTGTCCGCGACATCAACAAAGCACTGGATTGGGATCTACCTATTGATGGCCCCAAAACCATTAATGGCTTAGCAATGGAGTACCTGGAAAATATCCCCGATGCCGATATCGGCTTTGACATGGGTTCTTATCGCTGTGAAACAGCACAGTTAACCGACAAGATGATCGCGTGGCTCAAAGTCAAACGATTGAGCGAAGCTAATCATCATGTCGACTATTAATCTTCCGCAGTATAAAACCCGCCAGTACCGCTAATCCGACTACCACTACCAGACATACAACCAGAATCCACAGGTAATGCAACAGGTCGGATATCGATAATCCCCAGCCATAAACGGCTAAGGCTATAAATGCCGCACACGCAATCATGTTGATTGCCAAGCCACGATTTTTTAAAAACTTTACAAAAGACATTCCACATACCCGGCCGGTGCAATAGAAAACGAGTAACTGAGACCACCGATCTCCTTAGTTGTCACCTTTCGGAGTTTGCTCTGCTACCGTCAGCGCATTTTCAAGCGAGCCGTGATTAGTTATCCGGGTGTATCCCATCTGTAACAGCGTGTCACGCGCAACATCAGCGCGACGGCCGCTACGGCAATACAATTGAATCTCGGTGTTTTTATCCGGCACCTGTTCACCAATCAATGCCGCAATCTGATCGTGCGGCATCAGCAATGCACCTTGGACATGACCAGCCGCAAACTCATCCGACGTACGGACATCAATCCACACTTCATCAGCTACAACGCTCATAGAAAAACCTGTAATTAAAAATGAAAGGTAAAGGCTGGTAGCCCGGAGCCATTTGGTGATGAAGTACACCATCGCAAGTCTCCTTTAGATATTACAAAATCTTGTGCCTGATCATCATTCGCGGCGCCATTGAGTGCCGCCATCGCGGGAGTCTTCCAATACCACACCCTGCTCCAGCAAACTTTTACGAATTTCATCCGCACGCGCATAATCTTTGTTGCGCTTAGCTTCGATACGCTCAGCCACCAGTTGTTCAACGGCCTCGGCCGAGATAGCATCATTGCCAGCAGCTTGAAGAAATTGCGCCGGATTATCCTGCAGGATTCCGAGAACGCCACCAAGCGCCTTCAATTGCGCCGCAAGCTCGCGCGCTTTTGCGGGATCAGGTTTGGCATTGTTAAGATCACGCACCAAATCATACATACCGGCCAACGCCAGACGAGTATTGAAGTCATCATTCATTGAGTCGACGAAAGCCCGATAATAAGCGCTGTTTTCCAGTGCCCCCAAAGGCGCCGCCGCAACATCAGCGTAATCGCGCAAAGCGCTGTAAAAACGCTCGAGCCCGGCACGGGCCTCGATCAGATTGTCTTCTGCGTAGTTAATCGGACTGCGGTAGTGACTGCTGATCAACAAAAAGCGCACAACTTCGGGATGATATTTTTCAAGCACATCGCGAATGGTAAAAAAATTGCCCAGCGACTTGGACATTTTCTCACCATCAACCCGCACGGCCCCGGCATGCATCCAATAATTAACATACTTGCAGCCGTTGGCCGCTTCACTTTGTGCGATTTCATTTTCATGATGGGGAAAGGGTAAATCCGGACCACCACCGTGGATATCAAATGTGGTACCACAGCAGTCTTTGCTCATCGCGGAACATTCTATGTGCCATCCTGGACGGCCCTGCCCCCAAGGAGAGTCCCAGGATACTTCGCCAGGCTTTGCTGCTTTCCATAATGCAAAGTCCCGAGGATCTTCTTTCACTTCATCCACTTCAATGCGAGCACCCGCCAAAAGTTCATCGGGGTTCTTATTACTTAACTTACCGTATTCAGCAAATTGCTTTACCCGATAGTAAACATCACCATTGGAAGCTGCATAAGCGTATTGTTTTTCGATAAGCGTCGAAACCATCGCAATAATTTCGTCGATATAAGCTGTGGCCCGCGGTTCAATATCTGGACGCAGCACACCCAGGCGAGCCTCATCTTCATGCATGTAACGAATAAACCGCGAAGTGAGGTCTGTATAAACCTCTCCATTCTCCTCGGCCCGCCTGATGATCTTGTCATCAATATCGGTAATGTTGCGTACGTAGGTAACTTCCCAACCTTGAGCGCGCAAAAAACGGGTCACCACATCAAAGGTCACTAACACACGAGCGTGGCCGACATGACAGTAATCGTAGACAGTGACACCACAAACATACATGGAAATCTTGCCGGGTTTCAGCGGCTTGAAAACTTCTTTCTGACGGGTCAATGTGTTGTAAAGGTGTAACGTCATGATCTCTTCCGCGGCAGCATAAAATTCAAAGGTTATTCCTGATCATCCATCTTTGCCCAACTGTCCCGCAGGCCGATGGTACGATTAAACACCGGCTTCTCCGGCGTATGGTATTTACTATCTAGACAAAAATATCCTTCGCGCTCAAATTGGAAACGATCCTCCGTGGTGGCCTTTGCCAGACTGATTTCCGCTTTGCAGTTGTGCAGAATTTCAAGACTGCTGGGATTAATGTAATCCAGGAAATTTTTGCCACCTGCATCCGGCACTTCATCGGTAAATAGACGATCGTACAAACGCACTTCACAGTTCAGGTTGTGAGTTGCTGATACCCAATGGATAACACCTTTTGGTTTGATGCCATCAGCAGGATCTTTTCCGAGGGTATCTTCAATGATATGCGCAACAATTTCGGTGATATTGCCTTGCTCATCACGAATAGCAAGATCAGCTTCAATGACGTAGGCATTGCGTAAGCGCACCCGCTTGCCCAACACCAGACGCTTGTATTTTTTATTTGCCTCTTCACGGAAGTCATCTTGGTCAATATAGAGAGTACGAGTGAACGGCAACAAACGCTCGCCCAGATCATCACGATTTGGATGGCACGAAGCCACCATTTCCTCAAATTTTTCTTCCGGATAATTCGTCAAGGTCACCTTTAGCGGACGCAAAACACACATGGCTCTCGGTGCGTTTTTATCAAGATCATCACGCACCGAAAACTCAAGCATTCCTACATCAACCATGCCATCTGAGCGAGTCACCCCAATGCGCTCACAGAAGTCGCGCAATGCGGCCGGCGTATATCCCCGCCGACGCATTCCTGAAATCGTCGGCATACGCGGATCGTCCCATCCATCCACATGGTTTTCGTCAACCAGCTGTTTAAGTTTGCGCTTGCTCGTAACCGTGTAGTTAATATTCAAGCGTGCAAATTCGTACTGACGAGGTTTCGCCGGCACGGGTAAGTTTTCAATAAACCAGTCATACAACGGACGGTGATCTTCAAACTCCAGCGTACAGATTGAGTGGGTAATGCCTTCAATGGCATCACTTTGGCCGTGCGCAAAATCGTAGGAAGGATAGATGCACCATTTGTCGCCAGTTTGATGATGGTGAGCGTTTTTGATTCGATAGATAACCGGATCGCGCATGTTCATATTGGGCGAAGCCATATTGATTTTTGCGCGCAGTGAGCAGGTTCCCTCTGCCAATTTTCCGGAGCGCATCTGCTCAAATAATTTCAGATTCTCTGCCACACTGCGATCGCGATAGGGACTGTTTTTACCGGGCTCGGTCAATGTTCCCCGATAAGCGCGCGCCTCATCTGGCGATAGATGACATACATATGCCACACCTTGTTCAATCAAGTGAATTGCCCATGCATAAAGCTGGTCAAAATAATCCGAGGTATAACGTACCTCGCCGTCCCACTTGAAACCTAGCCATGCCACATCGCGTTTTATGGAATTAACAAATTCCTCACTTTCTTTTTCAGGGTTGGTATCGTCAAAGCGCAAATTACAGACACCACCAAATTCTTCAGCCACGCCAAAGTTCAAGCAGATCGATTTCGCGTGACCAATATGTAAATATCCGTTGGGCTCTGGCGGAAAGCGCGTGATGATTTTTTGATGTTTGCCCTCTTCCAAATCTTTGCGGATTATTTGCTGAATAAAATGCGCAGGCTTGGCAGTTGTTTTTGCATCGGCGTTGGAGGAAGTCGTGCTGGAAACAGAATGTTCAGTCATACGGGATAGCGTCCGGTTAGTAGCCTGTAATCAGTCAATAATCAGCCGCCTGTCAAGGCCGGCAAAAGGGCCATTGTAGCGACTCGCACCGGCTTTTCCTACCGGGGCAGGAACAGTTACGGGTTAACCGGCTGCTCCGCTGCCTGGCCGGGTTGAATGGTGGAGCGATAATCAGAACGGCGATTTAACTGGTAACGTCGCACCGCGCGATTATGCTCGGCTAATGTCGCAGAAAAGTGGGTGGTACCGTCTCCTTTAGCCACAAAGTAAAGCGCGTCACCTTCTGCCGGGTTCAGTGTGGCTTGCAATGCAGCACGGCCTGGCAATGATATAGGTGTTGGAGGCAACCCTCTGATGACATAGGTGTTGTAGGGAGTTGCTTCCTGCAGATCCTTGCGCGTTATCTTGCCCTTATATGTCTCACCCATTCCATAAATCACGGTCGGGTCGGTTTGCAAACGCATGCCGCTTTGCAGGCGCCGGACAAAGACACCGGCGACTTGATCTCTTTCCCACTCTGCGCCCGTCTCGCGCTCTACAATAGACGCCATGATTAAAGCTTCATAGGCATTTTTATAAGGCAGATTTTCCGCCCGTGCATCCCATAATTCTTGAAGTAATTGCTGCATGTGTGAATAGGCTCTACGCAGGATTTCTACGTCAGTAGAGCCACGGGAATACACATAAGTATCAGGGAAAAACCAACCTTCAGGGTGCTCAATTGGCAATTCCAAGAGTGCCAGCTGCTCCGCTGTTGTCTTGTCTTTTAACAGCGGTTTGATGGTGTCTTTGGAGTGAAGTAGCGTAAGGGCCTGGCGAAACGTCCACCCCTCCACCAAGGTGACCTGATACAGCACCACATCACCCTTGCGCAACTTGTCCAGCAGCTCCTGAGGCGTGATGCCGTGATGCAGATAATATTCCCCTGCGTGAATTTTTGTTGCATCAGAAATACGCGCGTATAGCGTCAACAAACGGGGGTGTTTTAAGACACCCTGCTGCGCAAGATCCTGAGCCAAGTGTCCTAACACGCGCCCTGATTGCAGCTGATAGGTATAGCCGGAAGACGGCAGATGCAAAGGCGTTGTCAGCCACTGCTGGAAATAGAACACGGCAACTATCGCAGCCAGCGCACCGGACAGTGCCAACGCCCCCAACAGTTTCATCGTTATCGTTAATATTTTACGCACGTTTTATCAGCCTGCTTCAGATGTCGCACCGCGCAACAATACCGCCAAATGATGCTGTAAGCTGTGCGTTATTTCATGACGGCGATATCGTACCGTGACATCAGCGTCCAACTCGCTTACCGCCATGATCCCTCTGACGCTATTACAGACAAACAGCTCATCAGCCGTTTGTAGTTCTGCAAGAGGAATATTTTTTATTACGACGGGAATATTCGCGCGCGGCGCTAAGTGTTCAATAATCACGCCGCGCATAATACCGGCAACACCCGCATATGAGAGGTCGGGGGTTAACAGCTGCCCATCTTTCACGATGAAGATGTTACTGGCCGTAGCTTCGATAATATTTTCCTCATCATCAAGCATTAGCCCTTCATCATACTCATCCTGCCACTCCGCACGGGCCATAATCTGCTCAAGGCGATTCAGATGTTTAAGCCCCGCTAGCACAGGGTTGCGAGAAAGCCGCTGCTGGCAAATATGCACGTTTATATGTTGCGACACGTCCGGTACAGAATCAAAAAACATGACGCAAACTGTAGGAGATACTCGCTCCGGCAACGCATAGCCGCGACCACCAATCCCTCTTGTTACCACTACTTTCACAATCCCTTCGGTCACACCGGAAGCTTGCACCTGCTGTTTAATGGCCACCACGCAGCTTTCGATAAATGCCACGTCCGCAGGAATCCGCAGCCGATTACAAGCATCGATCAACCGCTGGCGATGAAACGTCCATAAAGGCAGCGTTCCGGCACGGTAAAGGCAGGTTTCAAAAACGCCGTCCCCATAGGTGAAACCGCGATCCAGCGGAGAGACTGTCGCGTTTAATACACCATTAACAGAAGTGAGAGGTAATTGACTAGACATCGGCGGAGTCTATACAAAATTTAGCGCCGACACAAAAACGCCGAACTGAACCAGTCCGGCGTTATTGAGGTGGAGCAGCAACAGAATACGATCAATCTAATTTGCGGAAAATCAATGACCCATTAGTACCGCCAAAGCCAAACGAGTTTGAAAGTACAGCATCAATCTTACGTTCCTGCGCTGTATGAGGCACCAGGTTAATATCACAACCTTCATCTGGATTATCCAGATTGATGGTGGGTGGTGCGACCTGATCCCGGATTGCTAACACACTGAAAATCGCCTCTACCGCCCCGGCTGCGCCCAACAAATGCCCGATCATGGATTTTGTTGAACTTACCGCAACTTGCCCCACTGCACTGCCCATTACCGATTTTACCGCCTGACATTCCGCTGTATCGCCAGCGGGAGTCGAGGTGCCATGGGCATTGATGTAGTTAATTGCACTGGCGGAAATTCCCGCATCTTTAATGGCGTTTACCATGGATGCTGCCGCGCCGGAGCCGTTCTCAGGGGGCGATGTCATGTGATAAGCATCACCACTCATACCAAAACCGATCAGCTCTGCGTATATTCTGGCTCCACGAGCCTTCGCATGCTCATATTCTTCAAGCACCAGCACACCAGCACCATCACCCAAAACAAATCCGTCACGGTCTTTATCCCAGGGACGACTCGCCGCTTGTGGGTTTTCGTTACGGGTCGATAATGCGCGCGCTGCCGCAAAGCCCCCCAGCCCTACCGGTGTGGTTGCCATTTCAGCACCACCCGCAATCATGACATCTGCATCGCCGTATTGAATCATCCGGGCGGCAAAGCCGATGCTGTGGGTGCCAGTAGTACAAGCTGTGGTAATGGCGATATTCGGACCGCGCATACCATACATAATGGAGAGATTGCCGGAAATCATATTGATAATGGCGCTTGGTACAAAAAACGGCGACATACGTCGCGGCCCTTTATGCTCCACCACCAATGTACCTTCTTCTATGGTTCCGATACCACCGATTCCAGAACCAATAGACACACCAATGCGCCCCGCATTAGCCTCTGAAACTTCAAGACCTGCGTCACGGATTGCTTGAATACCGGCCACCATTCCATATTGAATAAAAGGGTCCATCTTCCGCGCTTCTTTGCCCGAAAAATAATCGTCAATAACAAGATTTTTTACGGATGCGCTGAATTGCGTTGTAAAAGCTGAAGCATCGAAAGTGGAGATGGTTTCCACACCGCTTTTGCCGTTCACAATGCCATGCCAGGTATCAGCCACAGTATTACCCAGCGAGCTGACCATACCGAGACCAGTTACAACCACTCTTCTACGCGACACGTTAGGGATTCTCCAAAACAATAGGGAATTGGCGGGATAAAAACTTCAAATGTTCAGGGAAGACATTTAATTTATCGCGCTGGCTACACAGCTACCGACAGAATTTCTGCAGGAAAAACTCATAAAAGAAAAAGCCGTACTATTTCGCAATAATACGGCTTTTCACGAAGACAGATAATCAGCGACTTTGAAGATTACGCCAAGTTGGCGTTGATGTAGTCGATAGCCAGCTGAACTGTGGTGATTTTCTCAGCTTCTTCATCGGGAATTTCTGTTTCGAACTCTTCTTCCAGAGCCATAACCAGCTCAACGGTATCGAGTGAGTCAGCACCCAGATCTTCTACAAAAGAAGCTTCGTTTTTAACTTCTTCTTCTTTCACACCCAGTTGCTCAGCAACGATTTTTTTTACGCGTTCTTCAATGCTGCTCATGATGTACATTAACTCCTAGTGGTGGTATCGACGAAACCGTCATGCTGTGAAACCACGAAGGTGGTTCCTTCATAATGTTTCGGCCAAAATCGACGCGCATTTTACATCTATTTTGCCGTGTTGTAATGCATCCTGCGGAAAATCTTCGTTTTTTTAGTGAATTTCTATAAAAAACAAAGACTTAAATCCATTTATTAGTTCATATACAAGCCGCCATTGACGTGGATAGTCTCACCACTGACATAAGCAGCTGCGTCGCTGGCCAGAAAAGCCACAACTGCAGCAATTTCTTCAGGCTTACCCAGACGTCCCACAGGGATGTTGGACAACAATCCCGCCTTTTGTTCCTCCGGCAATCCTTTGGTCATATCAGTATCGATAAAGCCCGGCGCAACGGTATTAACCGTGATACCGCGCGAACCCACTTCTGCAGCCAGTGAGCGTGCAAAACCCGCGACACCTGCTTTAGTAGCCGCATAATTTGATTGCCCGGCATTTCCCATCGAGCCGACTACAGAGCTGATGTTGATAATCCGACCCCAACGAGCCTTCATCATTCCACGCAGCACAGCTTTGCTTAGCCGATAAATTGAGCTGAGGTTCGTGTTGATAACATCAAACCACTCTTCATCGCTCATACGCATTAATAAATTATCTTTCGTGATGCCCGCATTATTAACAAGGATAGCAGGCACACCGAATTCTTCCTGAACACTTTTCAGCAGTGCAGCTACCGACTCCGCATCAGTGACATTCAACACTTTTCCTGCACCGCGAATACCCAACTCCTTCAAGCGAGCAGATATTTTTTCAGCCCCTGATTCACTGGTTGCCGTACCAATAACCGTCGCGCCAGCGGCTCCCAACTGCTCCGCAATCGCAGCACCAATACCGCGACTCGCACCGGTCACCAACGCAACTTTATCGTTTAAATTTATCATCATCTTCACCATTAATTAGAAATTTCCAACGCACCCAGAAGCTCCTCCGGGGTCTCGATGGAGAGGGTATTCAAATCCTTGTTAATTCTCTTATTTAAGCCGGAAAGAACTTTGCCTGGCCCACACTCAATCGTAGTCGTAACACCCCGTGCCGATAAGGTGTTAACACACTCAACCCAGCGTACCGCACTGAAAATCTGTTCAATCATAAGCGCTTTGATTTTCTCGGGATCAACTTCAGATTCCGCAGTAACATTGTGCACAACGGGAATAACCGGAGCAGAAAATACCGTATTATGAATTTGCTCCGCGAGGCGATCAGCAGCAGGACGCATAAGCGAAGTATGAAAGGGTGCACTTACCGGCAGCGGCAAGGCCCGCTTCGCACCAGCCTCTTTACACAACGCACTGGCACGCTCTACTGCCGCCACAGCGCCAGCAATAACTACCTGGCCGGGAGAGTTGAAATTTACTGCAGCAACCACATCGCCCTGCTCTGCTTTTTTACACGCCTCGATAATCAACGCATCATCCAATCCAATAACTGCAGCCATAGCACCTTGCCCAGCCGGTACAGCCTCCTGCATAAATTTGCCACGCTGTTGAACCAGCTTAACTGCATCAGCAAAAGCAACCACTCCAGCACAAACCAAAGCAGACCACTCTCCCAAACTGTGTCCCGCCATAAATGCGGGTTGCACTCCGCCTTGCTGTTGCCAGACACGCCACACAGCAACGCTGGCCGTCAACAGCAATGGCTGGGTACGCTCGGTGAGATTAATATCTTCCTGACTGCCATTTTGAACCAAGTCCCACAAGTCATAGCCGAGCACAGAAGAAGCTTCAGAAAATGCCTCAGTGACAACAGGATATTGACCGGCCAAATCTGCCAACATACCGATCTTCTGGGAGCCCTGTCCGGGAAAAACAAAAGCAAGATGAGATTGAGTCATAGAGATTCCGCTTCTAGTAAATAAAATGGAAAAAATATTATGGTTAACTTTTAAGGATGCGCTAAGGCGCGCTGAATGCGTGTCGGCACTTCTTGCACAACCTGCTCCATAGCAACGACCAACGCTTGGTAAAAAGCGTGTTCATCCGCACTGCCATGGCTTTTGACTACAGGCTTTTGAAGACCCAGCAGAATTGCACCGTTATATGCCCCTGGATTTAAATCGCGCCGCCATTGACGCAATACGGGCCGAAGAATCAATAACAGCAAGCGCAAATACCAATGTTGGGTAAGACTTTTTTCAATTTTTTTTGCAATCAGTCGCGCGACCCCTTCACTGGACTTAAGCGCTACGTTACCGCTGAATCCGTCACAAACAATTACATTTGCCTGACCCAGAAAAAGCGCATCGCCTTCAATAAATCCAGCATAGTTAAGCTGCTTATCCTGAGATAGCAACTGATGGCAATGCTTTATGACATCAGTCCCTTTCGTCTCTTCTGCGCCCACATTCAACAACATAACAGTCGGATCTTTAATGCCAGAAGAGGCGGCCAACACATTACCCATTACCGCAAACTGATGTAGCTGGTTAGCGGTACAAGTAAGATTTGCCCCAAGATCCAACATAAAGCTGCTGCCCTGCTCTACAGGCAGTAACTTGCAGATCGCAGGGCGCTCAATTCCTGAAAAGGTTTTTAAAAGATGTTTGCTGATCGCCATCAGGGCACCGGTATTACCCGCACTGACACACGCATCGGCAGCTCCACTTTGAACCAGCAACAAGGATTGCCACATAGATGAATTTTTTTTATGACGTAGGGCGACCAAAGGGTCTTCATGCATCGCAATAACATCAGAAGCATGCAAAATACGAATGGCTGGGTGCGCAGAAATACTACTTGATGAAAGTAAGGACTGAATTTGATCTTGATCGCCGACCAATAGCAGCTCTACTTCAGGGAAGGTCGTGACAAAACGGATAGCCGCCGCAATAGCAACGCGGGGACCTAAGTCCCCGCTCATAGCGTCAACCGCTATACGAATTTTTTCAGACAATGTTAGATCGTCTTGTTGCCTGACAAAATTATTCGTTAACGCCTTTATCAATCACTTTACGGCCACGGTAGAAACCGTCAGCAGTAACGTGATGACGCAGGTGTTTTTCACCGCTGGTTGCATCTACGGACAGTGTAGGTCCGGTCAAAGCATCGTGTGAACGACGCATGTCACGCTTGGAACGGGATTTTTTGTTTTGCTGTACGGCCATGATGATCTCCTGATTACATACACACTGAAGCCGAGGCGCCTCTATTTTTTCGGCGAGCTCTTTAATTGCTCCAGCACTTGAAACGGGTTCTTCTTTTCTTGCTTCACGACCACCGGCTCGCCACTTTGGAAGAGCCTGGGATCAACACACTGCTCCTCGTGGTATGCCACGGGGGGAAGGTTTAGCAATAACTCTTCTTCGATCATTTCGAAGAAGTCTGCACTGGCATCCTCGACGATCCAGGGATCCAAATGCTTCGGTAATGCTTTGGCATCCTCTTCAGTCCACACAATTGCCAGTGAAATATCACACTCAACTGGCTTGGAGACCGGGTTCAGACAACGCTGGCAAATCAGTTTAAGATCTGCACTCGCCTTACCAGACACTACCTTTTTACCTTCCTCACTGATGCCGAATTCCAGCTTTACAAGCACCTGGCCTTCGGTTTCCTCAAGCGACTCTGCCAGACGCGGCAGGGCGATTACAGGAATAACACCTTCCAGAGAAATTCCCTGTTGAGCGAATTTCCGCGGATCTCCCTGCCGTGGCAAGGTTTTGTGTGAGGGGGCTGAAAACATAAGCGCGCAATAATAGGGATCTGCTCTACTTCTGTCAAAGAAAATGTACCGAAATAGCGCTATTTAGTAGCTGAGAGATAGAATAACCACTTTATCTATGATCAGGAGCGGTTCATGCAGCACATTATTCTGGCCTCAAGCTCTATATATCGCCGTCAGGTATTGGATAAACTGGGGATCAATTACCAGTGGGCAGCGCCTGATATAGATGAAGCCCCGCTGCCTGATGAATCACCTGTCGAACTGGTAAAGCGACTCTCTCAACGCAAAGCAAAGGCCTTATCCGAGACCAACGCTCTGATCATTGGTTCGGATCAGGTGGCGGTCATTGAGAATCGCATTTTGGGCAAACCCGGCAACCACACCCGCGCAAAGGCGCAACTCCTGGAAGCAAGCGGTAAAAAAGTTACTTTTTTAACCGGCCTCTCCCTTTACAACAGCACCACCCAGACCACCCAAACCTGCTGCGAAACCTATGAGGTGACATTCCGCCACCTGACGGAGCCGCAAATCGAGACGTACCTGCAAAGGGAACAACCCTATGACTGCGCAGGCAGCTTTAAATCTGAAGGATTAGGAATCTGCCTGTTCGACAGCCTTGAGGGCAGAGACCCCAATACATTGATTGGCCTTCCGCTGATCGCCCTGATCGATATGCTGAATAAAGAAGGAGTGGACATCCTGGCGCCTAGCTCAAGCGCTTCCATTTAAGCAGCTCGTCAAAGCGGTCCATGCACAACTCAGGCTCGTAAGGATGCAGGCGATCCACGTGATGCGCTCCGTAGCTGACCGCAATACGCGGCATATCAATGGTGCGCGCCATAGCCATATCGTATTCCGTATCACCCACCATAACAGCCTCTGCCGAGGGTACAGAAAATTCTGTCAGCAACTGCTCAAGCATCAACGGATGCGGCTTTGATGCCGTCTCATCAGCACAACGTGTTGCATGAAAAAAAGAAGACATTCCCAAGCCGGTCAAAATCCTGTCCAGCCCACGCCGGCTTTTACCGGTGGCTACCGTTAAGCGATGCCCCTCCGACCGCAGATGCTCGAGGGTTTCCTGAACAGCCGGAAATAGCGCCGATGGGGACTGCTGATCCAGTTCAACGTAATGCGCGGCATAGCGCTCTCGAAGACGCTGGCGCTCAATCTCGGCCCGCTCGGGAAACAAAGAGGCGATAGCCTCTGGAAGACCCAACCCAATAATATTGTGCACCTCGTGGTCCTCTGGTATCTCCCACCCTAGATCTTCAGCCGCCATCTGCATCGCAGACGTGATTTTTCCCGTTGAATCGCTCAGGGTTCCGTCCCAGTCAAATATTAATAACAACTGCTCATCTCCCGCATCTTATTGATGCTTAAACAAGGGCCAACCTGGACAGTGGTTCAGCCAAATCAGGACTCAAGGGCGCATGAACAATCGTCAACTCCTGTTGATCCGGCAGGTAAAACCCCAGCTCAGCAGCATGAAGAAATAAACGCTTTACCCCCAATTGCCGCATACCCTCATTAATTTCATCATTACCGTATTTTTCATCGCCCACCAGACTGTGACCGACATGTTGCGCATGAACTCTTATTTGATGAGTGCGGCCGGTAACTGGACGGGCCTCAACCAACGTGAAGCCCTGATAGCATTGCAATACGGAAAACTCAGTAACACTTGGCTTGCCCGCAGGATTGACTTTCACAATCCGCTCGCCCTCGCCCACCTCACTTTTCAGCAGAGGCGCATCAACACGACGACACGAAGCCGGCCAAGCGCCTATAACCAGCGCCTGGTATACCTTGCGCACCCCGCTGCGCCCCTTATCGCGCAGCGCCGCCTGTAAATGCCGCAATATGCTGCGCTTTTTGGCAATCATGATACAGCCCGAAGTATCTCTATCCAGCCGATGAACCAGCTCGAGATAGCGTGCCTCGGGGCGCATCTGCCGCAGCACTTCAATCAATCCCAGACTCACACCACTACCCCCGTGCACGGCGAGACCCGGCGGCTTGTTAAGCACCAGCAAACCATCATTTTCGAATAGAACCGATTTTTCCAATCTGGCTGTCAGCATATTGCTGGGTCGAGCAGGAGCCGCTTTTTCAGCCATACGAACCGGCGGAATTCTAACGACATCACCGGCGGCCAACTTGTAGTCCGGCTTGCAGCGTCCTTTATTTACACGAACCTCCCCCTTCCGCAGGATGTTGTATACGCGCGATTTCGGAACCCCCTTCAAGCGAGCCATCAGGAAGTTATCCAAGCGCTGACCTGCCTGATCAATATCAATCTCTAACAATTGGACTTGAGCAGCGGCGCTGACTTCAGGGGTATTTACGGTGCGGAGAGTTTTTTTCATGGCGGGAATCATACCGCAAACAACAGCGCGCCACATCGAGGACGAGTGTATTAATCCCAGGCACCGGGGTTTTGTCTTATTGCACCCGTTCATTGAAGGTAATTATGAATACTGATATATTCGGCGGCGCCGAGACAGGCAGGTTTCCGGATAACGCATTGAAAAGGCGTATCAATAGGAAATACCGCTGACGGCGAAAGGAGGCTTTGACCCTTGAGGCAACCCATTGGCAACGCTCGGGTCCAATACTCCACGAAACAAACAAGACGGTATTTTCGCAACGCTATCTGTTGCGCGAATACACTGTAACAATCGCGCCATAACGCGTCATAGCTATTGTTAATACTGAAAGTGTTTTGTAGGACTCTGATTCTACGTATTGCCAGATAAAGATTCTGGATGTGGTCCACCCTGACAAGAACATCGTGCCATTTAACCAGGCCGGAAATGATAAGGACCCGCGCGGTCATATCATGCCAGCCATCGAGCTAGGCACTTGCGATCACGATCCTGAACCGGCTGCATGATTATATGCAACCGGCAGTACATGAGCGGACCGGAATGACAACCGTCCAAAACCTGAGTTAAATGGGAAGAGAACTATCTATCAGCGCAGGAATGTTATCCGTCACGAGCCTTTTTTTGCCCATGACAAATCCAGACTGAACAGCATCTGCCCACCAACCGCTGTCGCGAGCTTTATGTAGCGCGGCAGTCTACACGGTTGCACAAAACACCTCTGTGTTGACCCTAGTTATTTCGTTGCTAGTGCGCTCGAACTAATCAGGTAACACATGAAAAGAATGCTAATTAATGCAACTCAACCCGAAGAGTTGCGCGTCGCCCTGGTCGATGGTCAGTGGCTTTACGACCTCGACATTGAAAATCGCAACCGCGAACAGAAGAAATCTAATATCTACAAAGGCCGCATCACGCGCGTTGAACCGAGCCTGGAAGCTGCCTTCGTTGACTACGGTGCCGAGCGCCACGGTTTCCTTCCTTTAAAAGAAATCTCCCGCGAATATTTCACCAAAAACCCAGGCGACCTTGACGGCCGCGTCAAGATTAAAGATGTGCTTAAAGAAGGCACAGAAGTTATCGTCCAAATTGATAAAGAAGAACGTGGCAACAAAGGTGCAGCACTGACAACGTTCATCAGCCTGGCTGGCCGCTATCTGGTGTTGATGCCCAACAACCCTCGTGCAGGGGGCATCTCCCGCCGGATCGAAGGTGAAGATCGTGCAGAACTCAAGGATGCCCTTGGCTCCATTGAAGTCCCCCCCGGAATGGGCGTTATTATCCGCACGGCTGGCGTAGGCCGGAGCGCAGAAGAGCTGCAGTGGGACTTAAGCTATCTGCTACAACTATGGAATTCTATCGACAGCGAGGCCAAGAAGTCTCCTGCCCCCACGTTCCTGTTCCAGGAAAGCAACGTAATTATCCGCGCTATTCGTGACTACCTGCGCCAGGACGTGGGTGAAGTTATTGTTGATAATAAAGAGGCGTTTGAACTGGCCTCAGCCTTTATCCAACAGGTAATGCCTAATTACCGCAGCAAAGTGAAGCTGTATCAGGACGACATCCCGCTTTTCAATCGTTATCAGATTGAAAGCCAGATCGAAACCGCATTCCAGCGTGAAGTAAAACTGCCTTCGGGCGGTGCCATCGTAATTGATGTGACCGAAGCTCTGGTTTCAATTGATATTAACTCCTCTCGCGCTACCAAAGGTGGCGACATTGAAGAAACGGCCCTGCAGACTAACCTGGAAGCAGCCGACGAAATCGCCCGTCAGCTACGCTTACGCGACATGGGCGGCCTGGTGGTTATTGATTTTATTGATATGCAGCCGGTGCGTAATCAACGCGAAGTTGAAAATCGCATGCGTGACGCATTGCTGATGGATCGCGCACGCGTTCAGATCGGGCGCATTTCCCGCTTTGGCTTGCTCGAGATGTCCCGCCAGCGCTTACGCCCTTCGCTGGGTGAAATACATTCAAAAGTATGCCCGCGCTGTAATGGCCAAGGCACGATTCGCGGCACACGCTCTCTGGCGTTAGCCATCTTGCGTCTGGTTGAAGAAGAAGCTCAAAAAGAACGCAGTGCAGAGATTCGCGCTATCGCTCCTATGTCGGTCGCGACTTATCTGCTCAATGAAAAACGGAAAACGATTTCCAATATTGAAGCGCGCAACAACACGCGAGTCGTCATTGTGCCGAGCGCAGATATGATGACGCCTCATTTTGAAGTGCAACGTCTGCGCGATGACGATGATGGCACCTTGGAAACCAGCTACAAAATCATGCCTACCGGCGACGAAAGCAAGGAAGAAGACGAGGAAATAAGCGTGAAGGCGCTGCCGGTCAACCGACCTGCTGTCCAGGTTACCGCACCATCGCAGCCTGCCCCCGAACCTGTCAAAAAACCCGGAATTATTGCACAGTTTATTGCGCTTTTGCTGGGCTTGTTCAGCAGCGAGAAAACGGATCGAGACAACAAGGGCCATAAGCGTGACCGCAATCGCCAAGGCCGCAACCGGAATCAGCCGCAATCGCGCAACCGCCGTGATCGCAACCGTCGTGATAAAGATCGGAAAGACGATCGTGAGATCCGTGACAACCGTGAGCCGCGCGAACCAAGCGAAGCATCAGCAACAGAAACACGCACCCCGAACGAGCGCGGCAACCGCGACCATGAACGCCGCGAAAGCCGCCAACAAGGCCGTGATAGCAACGAAGCTGCTAAAGATCGGGACGGGAACGAGCCTCGGAATCAACGAGGCAATCGCAATCGCGATGACCGCGACAACTCACGCAGAAACCAGCAGGTTACTCAAGTTGCCGAAACAGTCATTGAACCTAAGACTGACACTGCTGATATCGAGCAGGACGGCGAAGAGCGCCCCTCAAAACGTCCAGCTGGTCGCCGTGCGCGCTCTCAGCAGCGTCGTCGCGGGCGCCGGGAAGCTACGGATGAGAACCAGAATACAGGCACCGCTGAATCTGCAGATAATTCCTCTGCCAGTAGTGCAGCCACTTCTACTGATGAGCCATCGCAGGTAGTGGAGACGGATTCAATGGAAGATAACAACCTGAATAAACAGGTTTCCGAAGCAATCACTACTCAAGCGGCTGCATTTGAACAAGCGTTTTCACAAGAGCAAGATGAACAGGAAGCTGAAATCCAAACCTCTCCCCAATCGTTTGTGATTGATCAGGAGCTGCCTGCTGCCACCACAGAAAAACATGTGCCTCATGAAGAACATCGCACAATAGAAGCACCTTCGGTATCGCAGGTTTTTGAAGCTCCCATGCCTGCCGAAGAACCTGCAAGCACATCTGCTACAACAAGTGCACCCGTTGTAGCTGAATCAGTCGCTGAGCAGAATCAAGTCGAGCAAGCAGAGGCAGTTAATGTTGCCGCAAGCGCAGAAGCAGAGACTGAAACACCAATAGCTGCCCAGCCTGAGATCAGCACAACGTCAGCACAAACTGAAACGGATTCGACCTCATCTGCGGATGTTGTCCGGGCGAGCAACGATCCTCGTCGCGCTCCCAAACCCGTGGCTGTTCATATCGTCACAGAAACACTGACGCGAGCACAACCACGCGCATTGGATACCAGTATGCCGGCGAACGTTGAACACAACCCTCGCCCTCTGGCTAGGCCATCGAACGACCCGCGCCTTGCTAAACGCGCAGCACAAGCACTTGATACAACTGAAGAGCAGAAATAAACGTTTATTGTTTCTAAAATCCAAAGCCGGGCTTATGCCCGGCTTTTTTTATTCCCCCCCGAATAAAGTGGGCAGACAGTTCATGTTATGACCATATTGCATCAACCAACGCAAATTTTATTCCTCGCGTATTGCTCACCCAAAAAACCTATGTATAATCTGCACCTCTTCGGAAGGGTGGCAGAGTGGTTTAATGCACCGGTCTTGAAAACCGGCGTAGGTGCGAGCCTACCCAGGGTTCAAATCCCTGCCCTTCCGCCATATCTGTCTGCAGAAGACGAAACAAAAGGCGCCGCACAGGCGCCTTTTGTTTTTCCAGCCTTGTGAACTGTCGATTTGCCCCAATGTCATATAAACAAACAGATCACTCTTTCGAGTCGACGATATAATCTCTTGGAATTTATAACCCGACTTTGTATGATGACCCCAATTTTTAGCAAAGCCCAATGGAGATCCACCATGCAAGAGCTTTATACACAAACCGCTTCGACTAGCGCCCTTGAGATCAACAAGGTCTTACGCAATACCTACATGCTGCTGGGTATTACGTTGATCTTCAGTGCTTTTACTGCTGGTATCAGTATGGCAATCGGTATCGGTCACGGTATAGGACTGGTAATGAGTCTGGTCGCACTAGGTTTAATCTGGTTCGTTCTGCCACGCACTGCCAACTCTTCTGCAGGACTGGCCGTTGTGTTTGCGTTCACCGGCTTAATTGGGGCAAGCCTTGGCCCGATTCTCAATCACTACCTTGCTTTTTCAAACGGCGGTTCTATCGTACTACAAGCCCTTGGCGGTACTGCTCTGATTTTTCTTGGTCTTTCCGCGTACACCCTGACCACCCGTAAAGATTTCAGCTTCCTGCAAGGTTTCGTTGTGGTTGGAATGCTGGTAATGATCGTAGCTATGCTGGTATTGATCGGTGCCTCATTGTTCGGCTTTAACGTATCTGGTCTACAGTTAGCCTTTTCGGCCGGTATAGTTTTATTGATGTCAGCGCTAATTCTGTACCAAACCAGCGCGATTATTCACGGCGGCGAAACAAATTACATTTTGGCTACCACAAGCCTTTACCTATCCATCATTAACCTCTTCACCAGCTTGTTGCATCTGCTTGGTGCTGGCAGCAACGATTAATAGCTGGTAGGCCTTTCAAGGAAGCCCCGTAATCACGGGGCTTTTTTATTATCGCGTTATGATTTTCTCATTAGCTATTTACTCAGCTCCTTTCTCATCCCAAGCCAGCGACAGCGCATATCGGTTTGCCGATGCCCTATTGGCCGAAGGGCATACGCTCTACAGAGTCTTCTTTTATCAAGAGGGCGTACACAACAGCAGTTGCTTACTTACACCCGCACAAGACGAACCGAACCTGTTCAGCAAATGGCAAACCCTTGCAGCTAAACATAAAATCGACCTGGTTGTTTGTATCGCCGCTGCGTTAAAACGCGGCATTCTTGACAAGGACGAGGCCGAGCGGTATGAAAGGTCTGCCCACAATTTGGGGGATGGTTTCATCATCAGCGGCCTGGGCCAACTGGTAGATGCGGCTTTGATGTCGGATCGTTTAATAAGCTTCGGTGGGTAGCATGCAGAAGAAAATCCTGATCATCAGTCGACACGCCCCCTATGGTTCCTCTATCGCTAAGGAAGCTCTCGATGCAGTGCTGACAACGGCCGCGTATGACCAGGACTTGAGCCTGTTATTTATGGATGATGGTGTTTTCCAACTATTACCGAATCAACAAGCCAGCGAAATCGGGCAAAAAAGCTTTGCGGCGATGCTACCAGCCCTGCCCCTGTACGAAGTGGAAAATATTTTTGTACACCTGGATTCCCTACAAGCGCGCGGCATAACAGAAAATGAAATCCTTCTCGATGGTGTCCAGATTCTTGACAGCCCTGCTGTCAGCGCTTTACTGGCACAGCAAGATCAACTGCTGAGCTTCTGATCACGATGAGTACTTTGCATACGGTTAATAAATCTCCCTTTACTCACAACACCTTAACTTCCTGCCTTTCTATCTGTGCACCCAATGACGGAATCCTGTTGCTTGAAGACGGGGTTTTCGGAGCGATGGCGACAGCGCCCTGCGCTGCCAGATTAGCCGAATTGATAACTCAAGGCGTGAAGGTTTACGCGCTCATCCACGACATCAAGGCCAGGGGCTTACAGGAAAAGCTTTTAAATAAGATCGTACCTACTGATTATCCAGGCTTTGTTCAATTAACTATTGATCATCGCTGTGTGCAAAGCTGGTATTAGCAATGACACAAAATGTTGGGGGGATGACGGTTGAGACGGATAAAGAAGGCCACTTAAAACACCTTCAAGACTGGAATGAAGCCGTCGCTCAATATCTGGCGAAGCAAGAGAACATTGTGCTCGATCAAGCGCACTGGGAAATCATTTATCTGTTGCGCGAATTTTATGCAGAGTTTGAATTGGCTCCGGCCATGCGGGCGCTGGTCAAACGCGTTAATCAAAAACTTGGCGAGGAAAAAGGCCGCAGTGTTTATCTCCTGCAGCTCTTTCCTCCGAGTCCTGCGCGGATTGCAGCCAAAATTGCAGGTTTGCCGCGCCCCCCTAACTGTTTCTAGATTTTTCGGCTGGAACAACTTCCGAATATTTGGTTGCCATCCCCACCCGAGCAGTGCACCACATCCAGAACAATGCTCCGGGGCCACCCAGAAGATTGCAGTGGCTACCCCGGCGATATTACCGGTGCCCACAGTGGATGCCAGGCTGGTCATCAATGCCTGAAAGGGGCTAATGAGACCCGTTTCCGAATCACCTTGAATCCTACCCTGCCAGATAACGAGCATCCCCTGCTTCAAGCGCAGCAGCACAGATAAATTACTACCAAAGAGTGGATGCAAGAAAAACAGAAGGAAGATATAAGGAAAGAAGTAGTGCAACAGTCAGGGCGAATGACATTCGCCCTGAAACGATCAGCCTTTATTCTTTAGCAGAGTCGATAGATTTGATCGTGCCTTTTGGCAGCACAGCATGAACAGCCACTTTTTGAAATTTCAATTCAATATTGTTGCCGGTTTCCAACACTATATAGCTTTCATCGACCTTGACCACTTTGCCTAACATACCGCTAGTCATGATGACTTCGTCACCTTTAGCCAGGGAAGAAACCAGGGCAGTGTGCTCCTTTTGACGCTTGCGCTGAGGACGAATGATGAACAGGTACATGAACACAAACAAACCACCGAACATCAGTAAAGTAACCATCGGGTTACCTTGCGGCGCGGCGCCAGTCTGTGCTTGTGCCATAGCGGAGGAAACAAAGAAACTCATGAACTAACCCCTGTAGTTTGGAAAAGCGCTAACTCTACCCTGTTTGCCCAGAGCAGGCAATTAGCGCTCCCTTAGATGATTAAGCATCACCCTTTCAGAGTTAGTGCAAGAGCCAGGCTCTTGCGTTGCGATTATGCGTAATCGCGGAATAGTTTACGGAACACGCTCGGGGACAGACCCGTCCAACGCTTAAATGCGTTGGTAAAGCTGGTGCGATCAGAAAAGTCCAACGCTTTGGATACTGTATCAACACTCATATGCTCATCAATTAAATACTTGATGGCATAGTGAAAGCGCATACTGTCCCGCAACTGAGCAAAGTTGGCTTGCTGTTGTTGCAGACGGCGCTGCAGAGTCCTTTTTGAAAGATTGATGTCTTCAGCGATCTTATCAATTGATAAGTCAGCGTGACCAACACGCTGCTGCAGTGCGTCCATGACACGCGCTGACACCCCTTCACAAGAAGGTATTTTTGCCATTTCTAAATATTCTTCATAGGACCGAATGTGCGATCCATCAAAAGCATTTTCAGATGCGGCATCGTTGTTGCGGTAAATACGTTGTAACTGAATCATACAGGCCTCTCCTTCTGCCAAACTAAGCTGGGCATTTATTATCGAAAAAGTGTTTGCACACCGTTTGAGAGAAACAAAATTTAAACTTCGATTCCTCCCTGCACAAACCTAAGCCTACTTTCCATGTGCACTCATTATAGGCCAATACTGGCAGATACAAAGTCCATCTCACTAAAATTTCCTAGATAAAAGCTGCATAAGATCACACAATTCTAAATCCGTTTTTAAAGATGCTCCTTGATATAAGCAATGACTTCCTGATCGTGTGTCTTGGTGTTTACTTTGCTCATGATATAACGCAATTTTCCGTTTATATCGATGAAGAAGGAAGTTCGTAATATACCCATAAACTCCCTTCCCATAAATTTTTTCAGTCCCCAGACACCATACTTTTCGGCAACGGCATGATCTTCATCGGACAACAAGTCAAAATTAAGTTCATATTTATCAATAAACTTTTGCAGCTTGTTGGGACTGTCCGGACTAATGCCCAATACCACGGTATCAAGTTTTTCTAATTCAGCTTTAGTATCCCGAAGGCCACAAGCCTGGGTCGTGCAACCTGGGGTCGATGCCTTTGGATAGAAATATATCACTACATTCTTTTTACCCTTAAAATCCTTCAGCGAAATATCTTCGCCGGCTTGATTTTTAAGCGTAAAGGCCGGAGCCAAATTACCTACTTTAGGGAACATCTTGAGCACTCCAGAAGGTTGATCAAATCCTTCTTGATAAATTCATATTTGCGCTCAACCGATATTCCTATTGCGATAGCTAATCGCCAATTTATCCCGCTGCGTTCGTTTGCTGTACGTACGCTAATGCTGAGCGCATTCGTATCATACAGTGGTCGATCTATTGAACGCAAAATGTCTGGATGCAATCGTTGCCTTGGTTTTTCAACGCTTCAGATTTTTTGTCAAGACTGGCTGCCGTTTAGCTATCACACGCGAATTTATTGTTGGACTACTTAGAATTAAAATAGTGACTCAGATCACTCTAAACAGTGCTAACCTCGCATTTTCCGGGCTTTATAACAGTCAAGCCTGCCTGATCAGCCAGTTGTTGGGTCGTAGTGTGCCCAGCTTGCGGCTTTTCCTTCTGTACGCTGCCGCTCAATAACATTAAAAAGTTAAAAAATAATAAACGACCACAGCCTCTACGCCGGTTTCCTACCATTTCGTAGCAACTGCCTCAGCTTATAACTTAATGGAATTGTGCTTAGAAATCACAGGGGACATAAAAATAATTTTCATACGTTGATACGTTGCATCTTATGGACAAGCCGTAAAAGCCTTTTCATAAATGATATTCGCTGGGCTTTATGTATAAGTTTTGGATGGAAAGCATTTCTTCTTTCACAGGGCTTTAACAGCCTCAGTGTTGCAGTCAACAGAAAAGAATTGAATGGTAATGGGTAAGGCAGCCCCTCATCGTGCGCACTCAAAAAACGAAGGAAATCGTCTGCGTTTCACCCAAGCGGTTACCCAGGTTTGCAGGCAGGTGGGAAGCGGCCAATACGCATCCTTGCGTTAGCTAAACAACATAGGGTGGAGCAATTAACACCATTAATCGCGGAAGATTTTTAACAGATCCCCGTAATGGTCAATGCGACGGTCGCGCAGATAAGGCCAGATCCGGCGGACGTGTTCACTGCGCCCCATATCCAGCGCAACAACCTGGGTAACTTCGCGATCCGTTTCCGCTTGAAGTAAAAACTCACCTTGCGGGCCACTGACAAAACTATTGCCCCAGAAGTTAATCCCCGCACCACCCGCAGGATCGGCTTCATGACCCACACGGTTCACACTGATAACCGGCACGCCGTTAGCAATAGCATGGCCACGCTGTACCGTCACCCACGCATCCCGTTGACGCTCCTGCTCTGCCGCATCATCCTCCGGGTCCCAGCCAATAGCGGTTGGGTAGATCAGAACCTCCGCTCCGGCCATTGCCATCAACCGCGCAGCCTCAGGAAACCATTGATCCCAACACACCAGTACTCCGAGCTTACCTACAGAGGTTTGAATCGGATGAAAACCAAGATCCCCCGGAGTGAAATAAAATTTTTCATAAAACCCCGGATCGTCCGGAATATGCATTTTGCGATACTTGCCGGCAATGCTGCCGTCTTTCTCCAGCACCACGGCGGTATTATGATGCAGACCGGTCGCACGCTTTTCAAACAATGAGGCAACAATAACCACTCCTAGCTCTTTGGCCAGCGCACCCAGTGATTCTGTGCTTGGCCCAGGAATAGGCTCGGCCAGATCGAATGCCTCCACACTCTCCTGCTGACAGAAATACAGACCGCGATGCAATTCCTGCAACACAATCAACTGCGCTCCCTGACTGGCGGCCCCACGAATCTCTGCCATGGTTTTTTGCATGTTTGCAGTGGTATCCGCACTGCAGCTGTGTTGGATAACCCCGACATTTAGTTTGCTCATAGCGGCTCGAGAACTCCTTCAGGTAATTGCATGGTGATGCAGTGCAGGCTGCCGCCCTGCTCAATCAAGGTGGAACAGGGAATACCCAGGACGTCGTAACCGGGAAATGCCTGGGAGATTTGCTCCAGCGCATCTTCATCGGCCATACAGTCATAGATCGGCACCAGCACGGCTTCATTAAGAATTAGGAAATTAGCGTAGGTTGCTGGCAGGCGTTGCTCTTCATCGTTGTAAACAGCGTGTGGCCAAGGCAGCGGGATGAGTTTGTAGGGCTCGCCATCTGCATCCATCATCGCAGCCAGCTCCGCCTCCATTTTTTTCAGCTCCTCATAATGCTCGTCCGTCGGATCATCGCAGGCAACATACACGATTACATTGTTCGGGCAGAGCCGCGCCAGAGTATCAATATGGCTGTCCGTGTCATCGCCAGCGAGACGGCCGTGATGCAGCCAGTTGATCTTACGAACGCCGAAGGCATCTTTCAGGCGCAACTCTATCTGCTCCTGCGTCAGCTCAGGATTGCGGTTAACGTTGAGCAAGCAAGCGGCAGTGGTAAGCAGAGTGCCCTTGCCGTCCGTTTCGATAGAACCACCTTCCAGCACCCAATCCTGAACTTCATAGGTAGCAGCGGCAAAAGCGCCCTGATCAAACAGATTCCGGGTTATCTGGTTATCCAGCTCGTGGTTGAACTTATTGCCCCAGCCATTGAATTGGAAATCCAGCAGCTTCATACCTTCTGCGGTTTCCACCGTCAGCGGCCCAAAATCCCGTGCCCAGGTGTCGTTAGTGGGCGTGGGATACAGATAGATGTATTCCATGGGAGCATCCATCGCCGTCAAGCGGGCGCGAATGTTATCCAGCTCTTCCGCCGGGGCGGCAATGACAAGATCGGCATAGTCACAGATGACCGTTGCCAGAGCCTCATAAAGTTGGGTGACGTCTTCGAGAATCCATCCCCAATCAGTATTCTTATGGGGCCAGGAAAGCAGCACCGCATCCTGGGGCTCCCACTCGGCTAAAAGACGTTGGCCGGCCATAGTCATACCTCAGTGTTGTATATAAAGAAGCGGGTGCCACGCTTGGCACCCGCAGGGGCGGGCATTATAGCCCAGAATGAGACAATTACAGAGAGAGGATGAGAAGAATTATCATTTAACAAGCTTACTTTCGAATGATCGTTTCCCGCGCAGGTAAAGGGACAATGCCTTCGGGATTGGTGCTCTTCTGACGGATCCCCTCGGACGTGCCCTCCTCACCCACCTGCACAATGGCTGACAATACCCGGCCAAGCTGCCGGTCGTGATGGTCCACCATGACATGAATATGAACGTAGTACCTGCCCGGCTCTGCAGCCAACAAGCGCAGCGGTAGGTTGTATTCACCCAAGTTGCTCAAAGGAAATGTATATGATGTGGCTCCTCCCAAAATATACAGCCCCTCACTGCCCGTCAGGTTCACGGTCATAGTGCCCCCGCCATAGGCGGCAACCAGCTTGAGCGTTACTTCAGCATCCACTCCGGGTTCGAGTCGATGTACGTTATTTTCCTGCAGCTTCACATCAGCACCAGGTTTACCGCTGCGGGTTGTATGGAGGTCTGGTGATATTTTCCCCCTGTCTGATGTCTGTTCCGCTGCAGACGCAGTGTCTAAAGAAGGCTTGGTTGAGGCTGCTTCATTGCTGCATGCCCCCAGCAAAAACAGCATCAGCAGACATGAAAAAATGTGCATATTCCGGAACATATTTACCTCATGCATAAATGAACCCTGCAACTTATTGGCGAGCAATAAACACGTTGAAACATGGACTTGCGTTATTGGCAGACATGCCGTAATCACCCACCTCAACAATGTAATTGCCTTGCTCCAGGGGTATCGTGCTCACTTCCAGATTATTGACGCGGGATGTCCCGCTCTCCACTTGGATTCCACGCTGGTGAATATAAAAGTCTGGATCACTCCACGTCACAAATCCGCCGCCGGAGCGCTCAACCCGAACAATGTAATTGCCGCTCTGTGGAATGGATAAACGCATAAACTGATGCACCCCCAACCTATTTAAGCTGCTGCTCTGTGCAGCGCTGCATACATTGGTAGGGACCGAGCCAAGGGTCAGGGTCTTGTAGACCGGTAAATTAAAGCTGTTATCGCCCGCATTGCTTTCGCCTTCGCCATATTGGCTGGTGCTATTGATATCCTGCTCATAGAGGAGACCTTCAAACAAGTCCCGGTGCGTGGGATAACGGGCAAGAAGTCGTTCTGCAAACAGAAAGATTGTTGCCAGGCTATCAGCGTTGTAATAAGAGCTATCGGTCAGCGTCGCTAAGATCGGAGAAAAATCTTTTGCCATTTTATTATTGCTGCTGAGGAAATAGTTATATAACACCGATTCAATCGAGGCTTCGCTATACCATCCGCGAACCAAATGATCCTTATTTGCCACATCGTACATAAATGCTTGAGACTGGTTAGGTCCGTTACTGTCACGGTAGATGGGATCATCCAACATCATCGCGGCAAAGGCATTACTAAACCCTTCAGAAAAAGCGACACGCATATCAAGGTAATCACCATACTCATGGGGTCCACCGATAGAATCCGCACGCGCTAAAGCGTCTTCAATGTAATGACCCCACTCGTGAATAAGGACGTGACTATCGTATTCATCGGTGTCCCGATCAGCATCACCCAGAATATAAATTTCTCCATCCCAATAATAGCTTGTGCCGATTTCCCCACGGGAAGTATCCCCATCAGCGCTGTTATTTTTTACGCTCCAAAATAAACGTAAGGAGGGGAAATCGCCTCTATAGCCGGCCCGGTGAAATTGCTGTAACCCGGTGTAAATCGTATCAAGGATGGCGAAGGGTGCAGCGGGACGCGAGGTTGTATAGGTCCCTTCGGCCCAGCCGGATGATGCATGTAAATGACGCTGTGAATCCCCGGTGCCCACATTTGCATCGCTGCCCACCAATGCATACATACGATTTTTGTCGGTATTGTCATTGACAGTCATATCCCAAGCTGGCGCCGCGGTGCGTTTTAACTGGGCGTTTACCTGAACACGAAGCACTGTGTCAGCCTCAACCGTGACACTGTAAAAACCTTCATCATTGGTAGTGGTAGTTGCGACAGCTCTGTTCCTGTGGTCCACCAGTTCAACCACAGCACCACGCACCGGACGCGCTTCGGTTGCTGAGTAGTTGAGGCCGATTAAATTATCGTTGTAAGGAACAAAATCATAAGTAACTATGCCGCTGACAGTGACCGGGTTGGCAACCTCTGAGGAACCACCGCCCCCACCCCCGCATGCGCTCAGCAGTAACATCAAAGAACATAACAGCCAAACAGAACGCAGTTTTATAACACTGCCGTTGACGCTGAGACGCATACATAGCCTCTGTGAAATGAGGAGACAGGAGTTATTCTCGTTTTAATTGGCCGGGAGCATAACGAAAAATCCGCCGGATGCCCAATAAATTGTCAGGCCCGCTCCTGCCGGTGAGAAGCAGGTCAAACTGCTATTAATGTCTTACGTAAATGAGCTGATCCGTTGGGAATCCTAAACCGTCCGCGGCTTTGACTAACTTATCGAGGACGGCAGAATCCAGTTCAGGAGTGCGGGCTAATATCCATAAGTAAGACCGGTCGGGCCCACATACCATTGCGTATCGGTAATCATCATCGAGCGCGATGATGTTATAACCACCGTAAAAGGGTCCAAAGAAGGACACTTTTAATTGGCCGGTATTTTCATCACCGACAAAATAAGCCTTGCCGACCGCTTCATTCCAATCCTGTTTTCTCGTATCAAAACCCCGATTAACAACCTTAACTCCACCGTCATCTCGTAAACTGTACTCTGCTGTAACCTTTTCCATCCCGCGTTCGAAGGAATGATCCAAACGTGCAATTTCGTACCAGGTTCCCAGGTAGCGGTTAATATCGAAGTCGGACACCGGTTTGATATTTTCCGGTAGATGATTGCAGGCATGCAGGAAAATCAGGCTCGCGAGGAGACATACGGTCAGTATTTTTTTCATAAGATTGTCCTTGGGGCGTTTCGTCAGTTACGCTGATGCCCGATCGCTCATTTTGTTTGAGGAAGTGAAACTGGACCTGCCATTCCTGATAGACCCCGGGGAACACATTGGTTCCACTCGCTCCGGCGGTGACGAGACCTTCTGAACAGATGCACGGCTGCAAAAGCAGACGGAGCACCGCTATAATCCACCGCAATTTCGCTCACACGCACAGGCCGGCTGAATGTTACAAAGTATTTTGTTGATTCTGTTAATAATCGGGGGTTTCTGGGGTTACCAGAAGATTAAGCGTCTGGACCCCAAAGCGCGCCGGAGAATGCTGCTTCGCAGTGCGATCGGTGGGCTGGTATTGATGCTGATTATGATGGCGGTTACCGGTCGGATGCATTGGCTCTTCGCGCTCATTGGCGCATTGCTGCCGTTTATGCGCGGTGTATTGGGTATTGGTATGCAATTCCTGCCGCTCTGGCTTAAACGCCGGCAGCAGCAACCCGGTGAGGGGCAGCGGCAAACCCACAACCCAGCTCCCCAGTCCGCCATGGATGCCAAAGAAGCACAGGACATTCTTGGTCTTAAAGGTGACCTCAGTCGTGGCGACATTACCGTTGATATGGTCAACGACGCCCACCGGCGACTGATCCAGAAGCTGCATCCAGATCGTGGGGGCAACGATTATCTGGCTTCCAGGGTAAACCTGGCTCGTGATCTGTTGCTTAAACGAATCGAAAAATCTTAACCGACTCCGGGATGCCCCGCCCGGTCGTCTGTCGACACCGGGTCCTGCCGCCTCCCCAACACATGGATGTAGCGCCCCAGGGAGCGGTATGGCTCCTGTCGGGAAAGTGCCAATTCCAATTTAATCAAATCTTCCGGTGAGTGTTCGCGTTGTTGCGCATCAAGGATGTAATCATGGAACACCCTTATACCGCTACGCGCAACCACCGTCAGCGGCAGTGCTTTCAACCAGCCATCAACCTGCTCTGGCTCCAGAGGGTTGATGGGGGTAAGACTGCCTCTGGCGCCCTTGAAATCCTGCGCAATCACTTTTTTAAAGTTAGTACGCAATAAATTCTTAAAGATTAATGAATGACGGTTGTAATAGGTCAATGAGAGCCAACCGCCCGGTTTGAGATATTGATACAGACAGGGCAGCAGCGTGTGGGGTTCGGCCATCCATTCCATCACCGCATGACACAACACCAGATCGAATTGAGTATCATCAAGCTGAGCCGGCAAGTCCTGAAGAGCGCAATGCACTAACGTTACCTGTTGCTCAAGCCCCGCATTTTCTGCCTGTTCCCGGGCGAGTTTAAGCATCTCCGCCGATATATCGCATAACACAATCTTATGCCCCGCTTTCGCCAGGCTCAGTGAGAACTGCCCCTGCCCGCCTCCGGCATCCAATATGCGCAACGAGGTATCCGCAGCCAACAGATGCGGGATGGCTTCCGCAAAATCACGCTGCAGGACCGCAAGCCGAACAGCGCCCTTAAGGCCCCCGTAAATATTCTTTTTAAAGCGCCCCGCAAGATCATCAAAATTACGATCCTGGGTAGCATTTTGTTTGGCCATGGATTTACATCACTTTGAAATAATCTAAATTAGCGTGTCGCGTTTTTTTGAATTTTTTCACTAATGGCAAGGGGCATATCAATCTCCAGTCGCTGACATAATTCCGTCAGATACATCACTAAATCTGCAACCTCATCAGCAACACGACTTTTTAGCGTGGCGTCGTCTTTGATCTGCTGGGCCTGTGCGTCGGTTAACCATTGAAAAATCTCCAACAACTCTGCGGCTTCCACGGCAACTGCCGCGGCGAGGTTTTTGGGTGTGTGATATCCTTGCCAACCTTTAATTGCCGCCCGCTGACGAAACGCCCGGTTGACCTCGGCCAGATCCAATGTGTGCTGTTTCATGAATGACGTTACCTTAACGAACCGCTGCTGCGTTATCTCTAAACTTTGATGTGTATTAAATGTCCTGCGAATTAATGACCGAAAAAAACTGGTACGTTTATATGATTCGCAGCTCTGATAATCAGCTCTATACCGGCATCACCACGGACGTCAGACGCCGTTGGCGAGAGCATAGCACCGGTAAAGCCGGGGCGCGGTATTTTCGGGGGCGCAAACCGGTCTGTTTATGCCTGCTGGAAACGCATCCTGATCGCAGCTGTGCCAGCAAACGCGAGGCGGCTCTCAAGCAACTGTCCCGCGCAGCCAAGGAACACTTACTGTTACAGCAAAGCGCCGAACAACAACTTCAGCTGGATGCGTTTAATAAAACCTTCTGTCATGACAACCAAGCCTGAACGGCGTTATTGCCCTCAATGCCAACGTCCTGAGCGGGCCTGTCTCTGCCGCTGGGTAGTTCCCGTCTCCAATCAGGTGGAAGTGGTTATTCTGCAACATCCTATGGAAACCCATAATGCGAAGAACACAGCGCGCTTACTGCAGCTGAGCCTGTGCAACAGCAGCATGATTGAGGGCGAGCACTTTGCTGAGGATTTTTTAACCACATTACTGGGCCGGGACCAGAAAACCAATCTGTTGCTTTATCCCCCTCCCTCCCAGGGTGACAACGCTAGTCTGCCGCCGGCACCAATGCCATCACTGCCCGATACTCATCGTATACGGTTAATTGTCGTGGATGGCACCTGGCGCAAAAGCCGCAAGATGCTGTATCTCAATCCGATTTTGCAAACGCTGCCGCGCTTGTCACTGTCAGAGTGTCCGTTATCGGCTTATACCATCCGTAAGGCGCAGAAAGACAATCAGCTTTCCACACTGGAAGCAAGTTGTTACGCTTTACAGCAATTGGAAAATACCCGGGTGGATTACGCTCCGCTGTTAACTGCTTTCAAAGGATTTGTGCGACAACAGTTAGCGTTTATGCCACCTCGCTAAGGTAGCTTCCTTACCGTTTTCACTACAGGATTTGAACGTTTTATGACTATTGCCCACCCAAGTTTTGAGTTACTACGCAGCCAACACATTGAAGCCTTGAAGATCCGGGTAGAGGAATACCGGCACAAGGCCACGGGTGCGCAGCATATTCATCTTGCCGCTGATAATAATGAAAACGTTTTTCTCGTCGCTCTGCGCACTGTGCCCCATGATTCCACCGGCGTAGCCCATATCCTCGAACATACTGCCCTGTGTGGTAGCGAACGTTATCCGGTCCGCGATCCTTTTTTCATGATGGTGCGCCGCTCGCTCAATACTTTTATGAACGCGTTCACCAGTTCAGACTGGACAGCGTATCCGTTCGCCAGCCAGAACCTGAAGGATTTCAATAATCTGCTGGATGTATACCTGGATGCGGTATTTTTCTCGCGCCTGGACGAGCTGGATTTTGCCCAGGAAGGTCACCGCGTGGAATTTGCGGAAACCGACAACCCCGAATCGGAGCTGGTATTCAAAGGAGTGGTTTACAACGAAATGAAGGGTGCCATGAGTTCTGTGCCCTCGCAGTTGTGGCACACCCTGTGTAAATACCTCTACCCCAGTACCACCTACCACTACAACAGCGGTGGCTCGCCGGAACATATTCCTGACCTGACCTACGAGCAGCTCAAGCACTTTTATCAGACCCACTATCATCCAAGTAACGCCATTTTTATGACCTACGGTGACATTCCGGCGGCCACGCATCAGGCCCGGTTTGAAGCTCAGGCGCTGGCACGGTTTGAGCGTCTGGATAGCGTCATCAGTGTGCCTGCAGAAAAGCGCTATCACTCGCCTATCAACGTTGAAGAAGCCTATCCGGTGGATGAAAGCGAAGGCGAGGATCTGGATCACAAGAGCCACGTCGTCATCGCCTGGCTCCTTGGGAAAACCACCAATCTTGCCGAAAGTCTGGAGGCACACCTGCTTTCCAACGTCTTACTGGACAACAGCGCCTCTCCGTTACAACAGGCACTGGAGACGACGGAGTTGGGTCAAGCGCCTTCGCCATTGTGCGGCATGGATGATTCTCAACACGAAATTGCGTTTGTCTGCGGGCTGGAAGGCTGCTCCCTGGACGATGTAGAGAAAATCGAACAGATGATTCTCGACACCTTGCGCACAGTCGCCGAGGAAGGTGTTCCGCAGCAGTTACTCGAAGCATCCCTGCATCAGCTGGAATTGCAGCAGCGCGAAGTCGGAGGCGACGGTTACCCCTACGGCCTGCAGCTTATTATGACCAGCCTGACCGCCGCGACTCACCGCGGGGATCCCATTGCATTGTTGGATCTGGATTCTGCCCTGACCGATCTGCGCGCTAAAATCCAGCAGCCGGGTTTTATCCAGCAACTGGCGCGCAAGCTGCTGTTGGATAACCCGCATCGGGTACGCCTGACACTGCGCCCTGATACGCAGATGAGCCAGCGCATGAAAGAAGCGGAGCTCGCGCGTCTGACAGAGCTGAAAAGTCAGTTGAGCGAAGCAGACAAGCAGGCGATTATCGAACGAAGCCACGCACTGCAGGAACGGCAGCTGCGTAAAGATGACGAAAGCATTCTGCCCAAAGTGGGGCTGGAAGATATCCCACCCCATCTGCACTACATTGGCGGCAGCCATGAGACCTTCAACGGCTATCCGCTGCGTCGGTACAGCGCCGGTACCAACGGCCTGGTTTACCAACAGATCACCTGTAAGCTCCCCGCGCTGGATGAAGAATTGAAGTCCTTGTTGCCCCTGTATTGCATCACCATGACTGAACTGGGGGTGGGTGATAAAGATTACCTGGCTACCCAGCGCTGGCAGGCCGAGGTTGTGGGTTCCATCAATGCCTTCAGCAGTGTGCGTGGCAGTGGTGATGATGTGCAGGACATTGATGCTTACCTGACCCTCTCCGCCAAAGCGCTCACCCGCAACAGCGGGGCCATGAGCGATCTGATGCATGCAACGCTGACCCAAGTGCGCTTCGATGAGCTGAGCCGGCTTCGCGAGCTGGTTGCCCAGGCCCGTGCCCGTCGCGAACAGAGCGTAACCGGCAACGGGCATAGTCTGGCGATGAGTGCTGCCTGTGCCGGCATGAGTCCCGCCGCCAAGCTGACGCATGAACTCAGTGGATTAGCCGGTATTCAAGCCCTGAAGGCGCTGGACAATAGCCTTGATGATGAGCACCAGCTGCAGGGCTACGCCAGCCAACTGGCGCGCATTCATCAACTGGTACTTGATGCGCCCCGGCAGTTCCTTTTGGTGGGTGAACAGGAGCATCTGGATGATTACCTGACCGATCTCCAGCTGCGCTGGCCGGCCCATGTGCCCCCAGCGGACTTCAAAGCGTTCCAGTTGCCTCCCGTGAGTGAGCAAATCAAAGAAGCCTGGCTTACTAATACGCAGGTTAACTTCTGTGTAAAAGCTTATCCGACAGTACCCGCTGATCATCCGGATGCGGCCGTGTTGACAGTACTGGGAGGGTTTCTGCGCAATGGGTACCTGCACCGTACGATTCGCGAACAGGGCGGCGCTTACGGCGGTGGCGCCAATCAGGATAATCACAGCGCGGCGTTTCGCTTCTACTCCTATCGCGATCCGCGTCTGGCGGAAACCCTGCAGGATTTCGATGCAGTCCTTGATTGGCTTCAGGGAACCCAGCATGAGTGGCAAGCGGTCGAGGAAGCGATCCTGGGGGTTATCGGCAGCATCGACAAACCCGGTTCGCCGGCGGGCGAAGCCAAGAGCACTTACCACGCCGAATTGTTCGGCCGCACCCGTGAAAAGCGGGAGCAATTCCGCAATCGGGTACTGACGGTGACCTTGGCGGATCTACAGCGTGTAGCCGCACATTATCTGCGCCCCGAGAACGCCAGCGTGGCGGTGGTAAGCCACAATGGTCAGCGGGCCACGCTTGATAAGCTGGGCTTGTCGCTCAAAACTTTGTGATGCAGGTCCTGAAAACGCGGACCCCGTAGTTTTCAGGCTTAAACTCAACTATATTGCTTTGAGCTATAACAAAGAGGTCGCTATGGGCTTACGGGATAAATTCCATAGCGCTGCCTGCGGCCGATAAACCGTATCCATGATCGAGAAGACCACGCATTGACGCTCACTTTATGATACCCACTCGCCCGCTCAACTTCAGTGCCGTCACCCATCCCGGATTAGCCCGCGATAATAACGAAGATTGTTATCTGAGCCTTCCGGAATACGGCATTTGGTTGGTGGCCGACGGCATGGGTGGTCATGAAGCCGGTGAAGTCGCCAGCGCCATTGTGCGCGACACGGTTAAAGAAACCCGCCAGAAGCACGCCCACACCTCCCTCAGCGATAGCATTCAGGCATCTCATCGTGCTGTCTTGGAGGCCGCCGCCCGTGGTATCGGTGCGCTGGGAATGGGCTCGACCGTGGTGGCCTTGTACAGTCACCACAACGAATATGAAATTGCCTGGGTGGGTGACAGCCGCGCTTACCTGTGGACCAATACCCCCGACGGCGGCCGCCTGGAACAACTCACCACCGATCACTCTTACGTGCAGATGCTGCTGGATTCCGGTGCAATCACGGCGGAAGAGCTGGAGAATCACCCAGAGAAAAATATCATTACGCAATGTATTGGTTCGCAAGAGCTGGTAGATGTGAGAGTTGATATGGTCCATGGTCAATGGCAACGCAACCAATGGATTTTGCTGTGCAGTGACGGCCTTAGCGATGAGCTGGATGATAAAGCCATAGCTCAGGTGCTATGTGACGCGGAAACCACCGAGACCGCCGCTGATCAGCTATTGCATGCCGCGCTGACGAACGGCGGTCACGACAACATTACCTTGCAGATCATTGAAACGCCGTTTACTCGCCGCCACCCACTGGCGTCAGTGTGGCAATGGATTCCCTATCTCACCGGCCACCGCCGATGGGACGCTTTGATATATGGTGCCGCTGTTGTGTCGCTGCTGGTACTGCTCTATTCGATCGTGAAATAAGGCACGTTACGCTTTTTATGCAAATACCCGGATATCGCATTATTCGAAAAATTGCCCAAGGGGGCATGTCCACCGTTTACCTCGCGATCCAAATCAGCGTGGGGCGCGTTGTCGCGCTCAAAGTAATGTCTCCTACCTTGAACGGAGACCCCGCATTCAGCGAACGCTTCCAGCGCGAAGCCAATATCGTCGGTCAGTTATCTCACCCGAATATCGTCTCGATTTATGACATAGGACGTCACGACAGCCTGAACTACATCGCCATGGATTACCTTCCCGGCGGTTCAGTCCATGACCGGATGATGACCGGCCTGACCGCCGAAGAGGCTGTGCGGGTCACCCGTGAGATTGCGAGTGCGCTGGATCATGCGCACGAAAAAGGCTACATCCACCGCGACATCAAACCTGAGAACATCCTGTTTCGGGCGGATCATTCCGCCGTCCTGTCGGATTTCGGCGTAGCCAAAGGCATCATCGGGGTCTCGCGGATGACAAATGTGGGGCAAGTAGTGGGCACTCCCCATTACATGAGTCCGGAACAAACCCGTGGCAAGCCGGTGGATGGCCGTTCGGATCTTTACAGCCTGGGAGTGGTGTTTTATGAAATGCTGACCGGCAGCGTACCCTTCCAGGGTGAAGATGCGGTCGCTATCGCGATCAAACACCTGAGTGCGCCGGTGCCCAGGCTGCCCGTGCATTATCAGGGTTATCAGAAGATCGTTGACCGCCTGCTGGAGAAAGACCCGGACCAGCGCTTTCAAAGTGGCCGCGAGCTGGTCATTGCCATTGAGATGCTTGAGGCTCCCGGCCGAGGCGGCTACATCACCACGGCCAATCCCACAGAATTAAGTACCCTCGCTTTGCTCAAGGCGCTGGTAGCGGCGACGGGCACAGCGCTCAACCGTCAGTTGGGCAAAGCCTTGCATCTGCGCTGGACCCCGCAGCGGGGAGTGTATCAACACCCGGAGACACGGGTAACTGAAATCCTGATCACCGGGCTAAGTGAGGATGAGCGCGCTACAGCGGTATCAACCCGAGTACATCAGGCCACCCACTTGCAGCTGGTGCATAACCCTCGACGACGGCTGGTGTCGCGCATTGTGCTGGGCGGTGTAATGCTGGGCATCATCGGTATGGGTGTTAAAGCCCTGATCAATGACGATGATACCGCTCTCGCTCCTGTGGCCAATGCAGAGCATCAATCATCCGCGCGGACCAGCGCGTCTTCCGCAAAATCCAGCGGTACGGTAACCCCTATCAGCGCGTTGCCGGCTGCTGTTGCGCTCGATCAGTCCGTTGATGTACCGGCAGCATCTGACGCTGCTGCTTCCCAGGCAGCCTCCTCCGTTGCTGGGGTTCCTCCGCTGATCAAAGCGGAAGCCAAACCGCGCTTCGCTTTGACGGTGGATACCATACCGAGCAATGCCCGCGTCAGGATCATGAATATTCCCGACCGTTACCAACACGGCATCCTGCTGGAGCCGGGCCGCTATCATATTGAAGTCAGCCATCCCGGTTTTAAAACCCGCTATGAGTGGATTGAGATTACCGACAAGAATTTTCAGCCCAGCTACATCCTCGAAAGAGTCATTCCTCCGAGCACGAATTTTGTGAGTAATCTCGGCGGCAGCCTGCGCGGCCCCGAAATGGTGCGTATTCCGGTCGGCAGTTTTTTGATGGGAAACAAGAATGACAGCACTTGTATACCAGTTCATAATGTCATCATCAGCAAGCCGTTTGCCATAAGCAAATATGAAGTCAGCTTTGATGAATACGATCTATTTGCCAAAGCCACCGACCGCGCCCTGCCCGGCGACAATCGCTGGGGTCGCGGTAACCGTCCGGTCATCAATGTCAGTTGGGAGGATGCCCGCGCTTATGCCCGCTGGCTCAGTAAGATGAGTGGTGAAACCTATCGTCTGCCGACGGAGTCCGAATGGGAATACGTGGCACGGGCCGGCAGCCGCACACTGTACTGGTGGGGCGACAATGATCGGGAGGCGGTGGATCGGGCTAACTGTCGACGGGGCTGTTACAGCGCCTACTCCGGACTGTTTGGCAGCCGGACTGCACCGGTAGGCAGTTATCCGGCCAATGATTTCGGAGTCTACGATGTTGCAGGGAACGTGGCAGAGTGGGTTCAGGATTGCTACGCTGACAATTACAACAACAAACCCAAGGATGGACGAGCCTACGAAACGCCTCAATGTACCCGCCGTGTGGTACGCGGAGGCTCATCCAAAAATAATGTAGAACAGATCGCGTCGCATGTACGCGATTCTTATCCTCCGGAAATCTACGAGGAGAACCTTGGTTTCAGAGTGGTGATGGAGCTGAAATAATTTTGTTACAACAACCGGTAAAGCGGTTCCTCTGTATTACCGGTTGCGCTTCGCTTTAATAACTAATAATAAGGATCACACTATGACGTTACTCACTGTTGATGAACTCAAACATCAGCCCGAATACCAGGCTTTGACCCGCGCCCGCGCCCGCATTACCTGGATTTTATCCGTCGCTGTTATCTTCGTTTATTTTGCACTTATCCTTTTGATTGCATTCACACCGGAATCCCTCGGGCGTCCCCTGGGGGCCGGTGTTACGTCTATCGGTATTGCGCTCGGTCTGGGCGTTATTTTCTTTTGTTTTATCGTCACGGGTATTTACGTTTACTACGCCAACCATGTGCTTGAGCCACTTACTCGCGCTGTTGTGCAAAAAGTGGAGCACGCATCATGAAGTTGGGCGTTATTGTTTCTCTTGCATTCGCCATGCTCGCCACTAATGTTTGGGCGCAAGTCGAAGGTGGCCGATCCGGTGCGCACGGTTCGGCCATCATTATGTTTATCGGCTTTGTATTGGTAACACTTGGTATTACTTACTGGGCCGCGCGCCGAACCCGCACCGCCAAGGATTTTTACGCAGCCGGGGGCGGCATCACCGGTTTTCAGAACGGTCTGGCGATCGCTGGCGATTACATGTCGGCCGCCTCTTTCCTCGGTATCGCCGGGCTAGTATACCTCTCGGGATTCGATGGCCTTATCTATGCCATCGGTTTTCTGGTGGGCTGGCCCATTGTATTACTGCTGATTGCGGAACCCTTGCGTAACCTAGGCCGTTACACCTTTGCCGATGTTGCTTCCTTCCGCCTGCGCCAGCGCCCTATTCGCATCCTTGCGGCCAGCGGCTCCCTGATCACTGTGATCTTTTATCTGATTGCCCAAATGGTAGGCGCAGGAAAATTAATTGAAGTGCTGTTCGGCTTGCCTTACGAAGCCGCTGTGTTGATCGTCGGTGTGTTGATGACGTTATACGTCACCTTCGGCGGTATGTTGGCGACCACTTGGGTGCAATTGATCAAAGCTGTGCTGTTGTTATCCGGTGCAACCTTGATGGTTTTTCTTGTGCTCGCCGGTTTCAATTTCAGTTTCGAAAATATGTTTTCATCAGCCGTCGCCGCTCATCAAAATGGTGCAGACATCATGGCCCCCGGCACGCTGGTATCCGATCCCATTTCAGCTATTTCACTGGGCATGGCCTTGATGTTCGGCACCGCCGGCCTGCCTCATATTCTGATGCGATTTTTTACGGTGCGCGATGCGGTTCAAGCACGCCGCTCGGTATTTTATGCCACAGGTTTTATCGGCTACTTTTATATCCTCACATTTATCATTGGCTTCGGCGCCATTGTATTGCTGTTGGAAAATCCAGCTTATTTTGAAAATGGTGCATTGATCGGCGGTGGCAATATGGCAGCCATCCATCTGTCTCATGCGCTGGGTGGAGATTTGTTGCTCGGATTTATTTCTGCAGTGGCTTTTGCCACTATTCTCGCCGTGGTGTCCGGTTTGACCTTAGCCGGTTCAAGCGCTATTTCGCATGATCTTTATGCGACACTTTTTCTGAAAGGCGAACACAACGAGAAAAAAGAAATCCGCGCATCGCGGATTGCGACTGTCTGCCTTGGGGTAATTGCGGTATTGCTTGGCATTGTGTTTGAAAACCAGAATGTTGCGTTTATGGTTGGCCTGGCGTTCTGTGTCGCTGCCAGTGCTAACTTCCCGATTTTGCTGCTCTCAATGTACTGGCGCAAACTCACTACGCGCGGTGCGGTTATCGGTGGCTCCCTCGGCTTGGCAACTGCAGTGATTCTGGTGTTGATCGGTCCGACCGTATGGGTGGATGCACTGGGTTTTGAAGAGGCTATCTTTCCTTACAAATACCCCGCAATTTTTTCTGTAAGCATTGCATTTATCGGTATCTGGATTTTTTCTTTACTCGACAAATCAGCCAGTGCACAAACGGAACAACAAGCGTTTGAAACTCAATTTGTGCGATCTCAAACGGGTATCGGAATCGATAAAGCGGTGGAACACTAAGCCGGATTGACCTTGGGGGGATTTTGGCGAGCCGCTGACTTATCAATATCGACTTATGAGGTATGTTGCGCCTCAAGATAAAGCGAGGCGTGCTATAAAAATCAGATTATCTGTAGATTGGATTAGCGCAGCGCACTCCAACAAAATATTTCGATAGCATCAGCAAGCCATTAAATGCAAACAAAAAAGCCAGCTTACGCTGGCTTTTTTGTGTCTTCACAAACTGATTAATTACAGCTGCGTACATAAGACCATGCGTTGGTCCAAGCCCATCCAGAACCTGGTGCGTATGGACCACCAACGGTACACCAGCCGGCAACATTACACTGATACTCGCTGCCGCCATTAACCACTTTGGCGCCGTTAGCGTATGAGCTGCCATCAACATAAGCAGGCGAAGTACAGTTACCGGTGCTTACAGAAGAAGAGCTGCTGGAAACTACCGGTGTGCTCGATGCTACAGAACTGGAAGAAACCGGAGAGCCAGTACAAGCACCCAGATCCAACCATACAAAACCTGAACCCGCTGGGCCGGAGTTGTTAGATGGATCCTGGCTTTGCGTCCACCACTGCGCCTGATAACGCTTACCGTTGTGTTTAACCTGATTGCCGTTGTTGTAAACGCCGCTCGACGTCCAAGCTGGCAACGCTGCACAGGTATCGTTGCTCGGAATAGAGCTGGAGCTGCTCGATACACTGCTAGGAGCAGAGCTGGAACTGGAGCTTGATGGCGGTGGGTTAGTGCCGTTGCCGTAATCAACATCTATACACTGGTAGAAGCCTTCCGCAGCGTCTCTTACCCAGTCACGTTGCCAGATACTATAAACAATGTGCTTACCAGTACGTGGCGGCATCCAGACGCTGTGAGTAGAAACCCACTCTTGATCTGCCGGGCCTGATTCATGAATCTGCACCAGATCACTCCAACGCAGCGGTTGGCTGTGGTTGTAGCCCTCTTTGGTGATGTAGTAACGGAAGTAAGTGGTTTTGTGGGCTGCGGTGTTGGTCCATACAAAATCCATAAAGCCTGACGTGACCGGAGTTGCTGGCCAATCAGTTCTTGCCAGGTCCATACCATACAGGTTGGCACGACCAACACTACACAATCTGCCGTCGGGGATGTATTCCTCGTGATTATCACGCACACCGCCAATCGCTACTTCCTGCGGCGTGTACAAGCCTTGGTTGCCCGCCGCTTTGGCAGCGATACACGCTGGGTGTGTTGGATTCTCAATTCCATTTTCTTTACACATGATCACGCGGCTTTTGGGTGATGAAACATAACCGTGCGCGTTAGCTCCAGTTGCTGGAAGCAGAGAAGCTGCACCGATAATTAATGCCAGGGCACCCAGGCCTTTGCGGGATGTAACGCCCGCGATGGAACGTTTTATATTAGTTGTTTTCACGCCTCAATCTCCTGCTTTTTAGTTTGCAAGTAGACAACAGTTCAGTGACTTGTCAGCCACCACTCATAACAACCTCTCGACATTCAGTGGTACCGCTTACCCCCTCCACTGAAAAAATCGAAATCAGATTGTATCCAGCAAAGATATTAAATACCATGTTTTTTTATTTCTTCTGGTATTTAATATCATAAATATTTAAATACATATTTCTTCGCAAAGAATAAAAGTCATCTTGAAAATAACAATTAAAAAAACCAAAAAATATCAGCTTCAAAACGTGATAGAAATCGCACTGCAATCAACATAGATCATATTAATTCGATAATCTTCACCAGCGACAACTTCATCATCCATTCAACAAAAATACGAAAGCGCTCTTAATTTCAAACGTTTTATTTTTGCCATGCGAATCAATATGTACATCGCCGCAAACACCAGCACCCAGATCATCACCCATACAGACAGTACAAACGCGAGAGATTCGGAATAATTCCAGTGACGGGCAACACCAAGGAAAGCCGCATAGAACCAGATGCTGTTTGATATCGACGCAGGCAGCACGGTTTTAGCAAATTCAGCGTGCTGATCAAGATTGAAAATTCGTGGCAGAGACACCAGATGAAGTGCAAAGGCATTAATCGTGAGAATCACCACCAGGATAATTTTTGCCTGCAGTTTCTGGTTGTGCAGATACTCTGGATTAACAGCAATACCCTGCACCACCAGTAAAAGACCGGTGGCCCACAGCAACATCAATGAGCCAATAATAATTTTTATTTCAAGATGAATATCGGGGCGTACGCGATCCGGATTTGCATTAAAAAAATATGCAAACAACTTCAGATCTGAAATTAAAATAACGCCAATCGCCGAACACGCAGCGATCAGATGAAGATAAACCGTTAAGGTATGTACCATTGCCTTAAACACCCCTGTCCAAGAGTGAGTTATGTCTACCTGGTGTTTCACCGGTAACTTTTATTTTTTCACACCAATAATTTCAGGATGCGGGGTATTGACCGAATAAATTTTTAACCCTGACATCTTGAACGTTAACAAATGATGAGCACGGCCCCATCCACAGACTTTGTATATAGCCCTACAGCTGCTCAACAGGTGTTAACAACAGCGGTGGAAAAAAATGGTATTGCGTAACGCGTTCAAACGGACAATTAAACGGCACAACATGTGGATACAACGTTATTGTTATTCATACTGCTTTATGTTTGCCGAACCAATGATACTTAATACCAATAAAAATACAATATCCTTGTTACTTAATACCAAGCATTTGCGCAATATGTCGCAAAACATCTTTGTTTTGAGGTAGGAACGCCTATGAGAAGAAGGAGAGTAATTAATTAAACCAGAAAATGGCGCAATAATCTTTATTTGGAATTTTCAAATATGGCAGCAAACATGGAATCGGCATTCCATTCCGGCGCTCCGATCAAACGCTGCGAGCGCAAGGAAAAAGCCG
>CAYUVQ010000003.1:61474-66686 GCA_964448175.1 uncultured Cellvibrionaceae bacterium
TCGGCATTCCATTCCGGCGCTCCGATCAAACGCTGCGAGCGCAAGGAAAAAGCCGGATGAGATTGCAGAAAAGCACTTACCTGCGCTTCGTTTTCACTGACCTGCCAACTGCAGGTCGCGTAGACCAGATAGCCGCCGGGGCGGACGGCTTTACTGGCTGAAGCCAGAATGCGCTGTTGTACCGCCAGCAGTTCGCGGGTATCGGCCGGATTAAAACGCCAGCGGGCGTCCGGGTTGCGCCGCCAGGTACCGGCGGAAGTGCAAGGTGCATCGACGATGACCCAATCAAAACCCTGCTGACGCGCGACCTCAACCGGCAAACGCAATGCCTCTCCGCCCTGCCATGCAAAAGCGCGGATGTTAAACAGACCGGCGCGCTTTGCCCGACGTTTGAGTTCTTCCAACTTGTAAGCCTGCAGATCCGTTGCCAGAAGCATACCTTTGTTATTCATGCGCGCGGCAATTGCCAGAGATTTGCCTCCGGCTCCGGCGCAGGCATCCCAGACTTTTTGACCGGGGCGCACAGCAACGCAGGCAGCAACTGCCTGACTCGCTCGATCCTGAATTTCCACCCAGCCGTTCTTGTAAGGTGCAGTCTGTTGAAGGCCCGTCCCGCCCATCGCATAAAGTCCGTCGCCATCCAACACGGCTTCAACGCCTTCACGCCGGAGCAGATGCAGCAATTCAGTCGCGGTTTTACCGCCCTGCGGGCGCAGCCAAAGCGGCGGTGATTGGTTTTGCATCCGCAGGAAGCATCCCAATGTATCCCTCGACCACCCACTCGTCTGCGCGCGCGCCTGCAACAAGTCGCCCCACTGGGGACGTAAACCTTGCCATAGCATTGCCGACGTCGTCTGCGCGTCCGCCTCTGTGAATACCTGTTGTACTTTCACAAACCAACGCTGGCGCGCTTGCGGATCGCGCAGGGCCGCTGGTGCGCAAGCGTCAGGGGTATGGCGCAGCGCAATCCAGTACCAGAAAGCTGCGGGGGGAATGGTGTGAATGTCGACAGCCGACCAGTCACCGTCCCACGCCGACCAATCCAGTTCGAGGGTTTGGGCGCGGTAGCTGTGCTCCAGTAGCGCCGCAAGCTGCAAATAACGCATCCCGGCAAACATAGCGGCCGACAGTGATAACTGTGCTGCTGTATCCCTTGCCGGCGACGCTGTCTTCTTATGAGGTGCAGAACCCTTTGCAGCGTACGGTTTAAACAGCGGTAACTGCCGTTTTAACCAGCGGTCCAGCAATGGCCACTGACCTTTGCGCTGTGCATCTTCTGCCAGCCACAGACGCCATAACGGCACTATTACTTCATAGGGAGCTTTAGTCCAATCGGTTGCAATCATGCGCGTCTGCCAAAACTCCTGGTGCTGCAGGACAAAAGAAAATAGAAACTATTTCAGAAATAACGAAACGATTCCGATGATGCTGACCGCCAGCAGCGTCAGCCCTAATACCCGATAAAAAACTTTGGGATCGCCTTCGAGAATGCGATGGTGAAATCGCAGACCGATCACGTGACCGACGGCGGCGCAAGGCAACAACCACAGATGATGAATCAATTGCAGATCTACGCCCGCATAAATAAATGCCGCCATCTTGATCACGACCAGGATGAACCACAGCACGAACAGGGTATCGCGCAACTGATGTTTAGCCACGTGCGTAGCAAACACGGAAATAATCAGCGGCGCACCAATTAACGACGTGCCGCTGATATAGCCGCCGAGCATCAGGAAGCCGGTATCCAGCACCGGATGGTTACTTGTAAATGGCCGATTGATGATGTACGAGACCGCGTAGACCGACACAATCCCGAAGATGACCCCGGTCATTAAGCCCGCCGGCAAGGTCAGTAGCCCCAATACCCCGACCATCTTCGGGACAATCATGATCGCCATCGCTTTCTTCAGGTACGCCCAATCCACAGTTCCCGCGCTTGTGGAGTTATCACTGGCCACACGCTTTTGTTTGCGCTGGTTTTGCCAGACGGTCAACGTCGAGAAAACCAGCAGGTGTACCGCGATCAGCGGCAAGTAAACCAGGGGCTGATTGTCGATCAGCAACAGGAATGGCAAAGACAATACCGCGCCACCAAACCCCAGGCCGGAGCGAACGAAGCCGCTCCAGATGAAGATCAATCCAATGAGCACATATTGGTAAAACGCTAGATCAGCCATGGCAGACATTCACCGACAACAACGAAAGGCGCGCATTATACCGGGTGACTTTACCAACTATCGACGTAATTTTTTGTTTAGCTATTTGCTCATCCGGAGCTGACGACGTAAAACTGACTCAAATAAATATTTTCATAAACTGGCAGCACCAATCGAAAGGAGTGAATGATGAGTCATCCGTCTTTTTCCCGTCGTGATCTGATTAAAGCCATGGGCGCGCTAGGCGTGCTGGCGATGGCACCCGGCTTGTTTGCGGCCGCACCACCGAAGAAAAAACTCGGCGTCGCGCTGGTGGGCCTGGGTTCCTACAGCCGCGGGCAGCTTGCCCCCGCCCTGCAACTGACACAGCACTGCTACCTTGCCGGTATCGTTACCGGTTCGCCTGAAAAAGTCCCAGTGTGGCAGGAGCAATACGGTATCCCCGACAAAAATGTGTACAACTACGACAACATGCACCAGATGGCGGACAATCCGGATATTGATGTGGTGTATATCGTGCTGCCCACTGGTTTGCATAAACAATATTCCATCATTGGTGCCGAGGCAGGAAAACATGTCTGGTGTGAAAAACCCATGGCAATGAACGCGCGGGAATGTGAGGACATCATCGCGGCCTGCCGGAAAAATAAAGTACAGCTCACCATTGGCTACCGTATGCAGCACGAACCTAATACACAACGGATTATCCAGATGGCCAAAGAAAAACCCTACGGCCAGATTGAAGTAATCACCGCCGAAGCCGGTTATCGCGCCGGCAATTCCCACGGCTGGCGGGCTGACGCCAAGCTGGGCGGAGGAGCTATGTACGATATGGGTGTGTATCCGTTAAACGCTGCGCGCTATACCGCAGGTGAAGAACCTATCGCTGTGAAAGCGCGTCAGGAAAGTGTTCGGCCACAATACAAAGATGTAGATGAAACCATGGAATTTACGCTGCAATTCCCTAGCGGCTGCGTTGCGCAATGCGCTACCAGTTATGCACGCGGCATGAACCGCCTCCATGCCCAATGCGAAAAAGGCTGGTATGAATTGCAGCCCTTCCAGTCATATACTGGTGTCCAGGGCCGCACCAGCGACGGCATCTTGCTGAACGCACCGATCGACAATCAGCAGGCAAGACAAATGGACAACGATGCGCTGGCGATTCTGACCAACTCGCCGGCATTGGTACCAGGGGAAGAAGGCTTACGCGATATTCGTATCGTGGATGCGATATTTAAATCGGCCAGAGAAGGTAAAGAAGTTCGTTTGTAATCACGGTAACGTGAGAACAGGCTTCACTGAAAGCGAAACCGGATTTTTTAAAAACGTGCTCAACTGCAGGGAAGCGGTTGTTCTCATCACCACATCCCTGTGGTGCCGATTTTATTAGCGCTCTCCCTAAAAATTTATAACGCGATGGCCTTTTCTTTCAGTTTTTCAATTTGATCGCGCAGCTTGGCCGCGGCTTCAAATTCAAGATCCTTAGCAGCCTGGAACATTTGTTTTTCCAGTGCTTCGATCGTTTTCCATACATCACCACCGTGCATCTCTACGGCATACTTGCCCTGCTTCTCTGCGGCGGCGGCACGGTTGCGGGCGCTGCGGCCACCTGCACCGGGAACTTGCGAGCCTTCCATGATATCGGTGATATTTTTGCGAATACCTTTCGGGGTAATGCCATGTTTAAGGTTATGCTCAACCTGTTTTTGCCGGCGGCGTTCAGTTTCTTCAATAGCACGCTGCATGGAGCCGGTCATCTTGTCGGCATAAAGAATTGCCCGACCATTCACGTTCCGTGCGGCGCGGCCGATGGTTTGAATTAATGAACGATCAGAGCGGAGGAAACCTTCTTTGTCTGCATCGAGAATTGCCACCAGTGACACTTCCGGCATATCCAACCCTTCACGCAACAGGTTGATCCCAACGAGAACATCGAATTGTCCCAGACGCAGGTCGCGAATAATTTCCACACGCTCTACCGTATCGATATCGGAGTGCAGATAGCGCACACGCACGCCGTGTTCCGCAAGATATTCGGTGAGATCTTCCGCCATCCGTTTGGTGAGTACGGTAATTAAAATGCGCTCATCTTTTGCCACGCGCAAATGAATTTCGGACAAGACATCATCCACCTGACTGGTGGCTGGACGCACTTCAATTTCAGGATCAACCAGACCGGTCGGACGTACCACCTGTTCGACCACCTGCCCCGCATGTTCGCCTTCATATTTACCCGGCGTTGCAGATACAAAAATCATCTGTGGCGCCAAGCGCTCCCATTCATCAAAACGCATGGGGCGGTTGTCCAGCGCGGAAGGCAGACGGAAACCATATTCCACCAGGGTTTCCTTGCGTGAGCGATCGCCTTTGTACATCGCGCCAATTTGCGGCACGGTTACGTGAGACTCGTCGATGACCAGCAGCGCTTCTGCGGGCAGATAATCAAACAAAGTGGGCGGCGGCTCACCGGGATTGCGTCCCGACAAAAAGCGTGAATAGTTTTCAATACCGTTGCAGTAACCCAGTTCCTGCATCATTTCAAGATCGTAACGCGTGCGCTGTTCCAGCCGCTGAGCCTCAACCAGTTTGTTATTTTCCCGAAGGTATTCGAGCCGTTCTTTCAACTCTTCCTTAATGTTGTCGATCGCTTCAAGAATTTTACTGCGCGGCGTGACATAGTGGGATTTTGGATAAATGGTCACGCGCGGCACTTTGTGCAGAACCTCTCCCGTCAGCGGATCAAAGATGGAAATCTGTTCGATTTCATCATCAAATAATTCCACACGCACCGCATCACAATCTGAATCGGCGGGATAAATATCAATAACATCACCGCGCACACGATAAGTCGCGCGATAAAATTCCATATCGTTTCGCGTGTATTGCAATTCGGCGAGGCGACGGAGGATGTTGCGCTGGTCAATCTTGTCGCCGCGCACCAGATGCAGAAGCATCTTGAGATAGGATTCCGGATCACCCAAACCATAAATGGCGGATACCGTTGCCACGACGATGGCATCTTTACGCTCCATCAATGCCTTGGTTGCCGA
>CAYUVQ010000003.1:66786-74212 GCA_964448175.1 uncultured Cellvibrionaceae bacterium
AATGTTTTACCGGACCCGGTCACGCCGAGGAGCGTCTGGTGGGCCAACCCGGCCTGAATGCCCTTTACCAGACCGGCGATAGCGGTAGGCTGATCGCCAGCGGGACCAAACGCGCTGTTAACAGTAAACACTTGTTTCGACATAAATAGTTACGACTTGAATAAGAGGAATGAATCCGAAATGCGTGGTCGCATATGCCACTTTATCAGACAAGACTGACTGCTGGCGTCAGGAGACCGACAACTAGTGCTTGATTTGGGCGTTAGGCCAAAGTTCAAGGACCTCCTGCATTTGCTGTTCAGCGCCGAATGTTTCCCAGAGAATCCCATTGCAATCCCGCGTATCGGTAACAGCCCTGAATTCACTGTCTTCCCAGCCCAAATGACGCAGCCCCGGAACTTCGCCTGCAGGGATTTGACGAATAGAAAAGTTCAACGTTTCGGTACGCCAGAGCGCGTATTCATCCGGCACTATCACCTGCGGCTGGATGCTTAGCCGTTGTGTGTAATCCGCAATGGAATCCGTCAACGAACGCACACCCAAGGCAATGTGGAACTTTCGCATCTGCTATCCTCCGCTCAGCGCTAACGCCATTCTTATTGGGGCTTATCATGACTGAATATCGTACAGAAACCGACAGCATGGGTGAAATCAACGTACCGGTGACTGCCCGGTACGGGGCGCAAACCCAGCGTGCCATCAACAACTTTAGCATCAGCGGCAGGGGCTTACCGGCGAGTTTTATCCAGGCCGTGGCGCTTATTAAAAAAACCGCTGCCCAGGTCAACCGCGACCTGGGATTGCTGGATGAGACTATCGCGCAGGCAATTGTTCAGGCAAGCGAAGCCATCATCAGCGGTGCTCACGGAGACCAGTTTCCGGTGGATGTATTCCAGACCGGCTCGGGCACCAGTACCAACATGAACGTCAACGAAGTCATCGCCAATCTGGCGAGCGAACAATTGCAAAAGCCAGTCAGCCCTAATGATCACGTAAACATGAGCCAGAGCAGCAACGACGTGATTCCTACAGCAATTCATGTCAGTGCGGTACTGCAGATGGAAGAAAAACTGCTGCCGGCGCTTGAGTATCTGCACACCAGCCTGCTCGGCAAAAGTGTTCAGGTCAAAGGTTATGTGAAAACCGGCCGCACCCATTTGATGGACGCGATGCCGATCACACTCACCCAGGAACTGGAAGCCTGGACCCACCAGATTGAATCAAACTACGTGCGACTGCGAACGCTGATGCCGCAACTGTTGCATCTGGCCCAGGGCGGTACGGCAGTTGGGACGGGTATTAATGCTCATCCCGCCTTTGCAGCAAAATTCGCGGAGCAGCTCGCGGCCAACGCCGAACATCCCTTTGTGCCCGGCGATAATCTGTTTGCGTTGATCAGCAGTCAGGATACTGCGGTGGCGCTTTCTGGCCATCTCAAAACCCTGGCGGTCAGCCTGATGAAGATCGCTAACGATTTACGCTGGATGAACTCGGGGCCGCTGGCGGGCCTGGGGGAAATCACGTTGGAGGCGCTGCAACCGGGATCGTCCATCATGCCCGGCAAAGTGAACCCAGTGATTCCCGAAGCCGTTGCCATGGTCGCAGCACAGGTGATGGGCAACGACACAACCATTGCTGTTGCTGGACAATCGGGTAATTTTCAGCTGAATGTGATGTTGCCGGTGATTGCGCACAACCTGCTGGAAAGTATCGAGTTGCTGGCGAACGCCTGTCAGTTGCTGGCCGACAAAACCATCGCCAGTTTTACGGTGAACGAGGCCAATCTCACGAAAGCGCTCGCGCGCAATCCGATCCTGGTTACTGCCCTGAACCCGATCATCGGCTACAACAAAGCCGCCGCTATCGCCAAAAAGGCCTATCAGGAGGGGCGCGATATCGTTGATGTCGCGGAAGAAGAGACGGATATACCGCGCGCGGAACTGTTCGATTTGCTTAATCCGGAAAAATTGACTTTGGGTGGGTTGTAGGTGTTGTGGGATGACGCTTGGGTTGACTCGAGCGGCGTACGGGCTTTTGTCGGATTACGCTTAGGCTAATCCGACCTACGTTGCTGATTCGACCGGCGTGGGGATTTTCGTTGGATTACGCTTGGGCTAATCCGACCTACGGGTGCTGATTCGACCGGCGTGGGGGCTTTCGTCGGATTACGGTTTGGCTAATCCGACCTACGCTGCTAATTCGACCGATGTGGGGGCTTTCGTCGATTGTGCTGGGCTAATCTGGCTTACGTCGGTCCGAGCTGCTGTTCAGCGATAACGTCTTCACCGACCTGCGTAGAAATGGTGCGCCACGAATTAACGCCGGGTTTGGCCCAGGCTATTTCTGGCAGGATTTAGGCAGTTCGGTTTTGAGGATGTTGGCCAGGTGGCGGGTGGCGGGGCCAGCGAAGTCGCGGTCGGCGAAGGTTATATAGATCGGCACTTCCCGCTCTGCCCCGACTTCTACCGATAAATACTTCAAGCGACCCGCTGCAATCTCCTGATGGGTGTACGCGTCCGGCAGCCAGGCGTAGCCGAGCCCCATGCGGATGGCTTCCAATGAGGTCTTGATATGGCTGACGGTCCAGCGCTGTTCAGCTTCCTGCCAGCCTTCGGAGTGACGGCGAAATTGGCCTGAATCCCGAACGATGATCTGGCGGTGTTGCCGCAGATCTTCGGTCCTCACCGGGCGCCCCAGATGTTGCAGCGGATGATCCGGGCTGGTCACGCCCCGCATTGTCACGGTGACCAGCTTATCCCCCATAAATCCGGGCGGAACGCGCCCGCCAATCGCCAGATCCACCTGCCGCTGCAGCAACGCATCTTCGGTACCACTGAGGACGGATTCGTATATTTCCACCCGTGTTTCCGGATAATCCTGCGCGAAAATCTCCAGACACCGCAGAACCTTTTCGGAAGGAATAATCAGATCCGCCGCGATACTGATGAGCGGTTCAATATGCGCGGACAGGCTCGCGGCCGCCTTTTCGAGACGCTCCGCCTGTTCAAGCAGCACCCGCGCGCGGCGATACAGTGTTTCCCCCACCGGCGTAGGTACCGCACGGCGGCCCTGCAGTTCGAACACGGCCACACCCAATAATGTCTCCAGCTGCTGAATGGCATAAGAGACCGCCGACTGACTTTTGTTAAGCATCTCCGCCGCCTTCGCATATCCTCCCGCATCAATAACGGCCAGGAGTGCGCGCCATTGATCTAGACTGACTTTCGGCTCACAGCATTTAGGAACAGATACTTTAGGGGCGACCATAGGAAACACTCATCGATTAGTTTTTTCGATCAAAACACGCTAAATATCGCTGTTTATCATCGGCTGGTCAAATCATTAAATAGCGCTCATGGCAATTCAGCCTCACATCAAGGAGCACAATCATGAGTACCCTGTTACAAATCACCAGCGCTATCACCGGCGACAACAGCCAATCCACCACTTTAAGCAATGAGTTTATTGCGCGCTGGAAAGCCAAGAACCCGGACGGCAACGTTGTTCTGCGTGACTTGGCCGCCGATAACCTGCCCCACCTTGACGGGATGCGGATGGGTGCTCTGTTTACTCCGGCCGATCAACGTACACCGGAGCAGCAAGCTGTCGTGGATTACTCTGACGGATTGATCGAAGAGTTGCGCAGCGCCGATGTCATCGTCATGGGTGTACCTCTGTATAACTTTGGTATGCCTTCCACGCTTAAAGCGTATTTTGACCACATCGCCCGCGCAGGGGTTACCTTCCGCTATACCAGCGAAGGCCCGGAAGGCTTGCTGCCAGATGTTCCGGTGTATGTATTTGCTGCTCGCGGGGGTCATTACGCTGGCGGACCAGCCGACTGGCAACTGACCACGCTCCTTAACTTTGTGGGCTTCAAACAAGTGGAATACATTTTCGCTGAAGGCCTGGCGCTGGGAGAAGAGAGTAAAGCCCAGGGCATCGCCAGCGCCCAGAAGCGTATCGCCGAATTGACGGCGGCTTAAATCAGCTGAGGAGGTTTTTATGCAACGCGAACTGCAACAGATTGTCCCCGGCCGCGCCACCAGCGATGGGGCTGGCGTGCGCATAAAACGAAGCCTCGGACAAACACCCCATGCCCGCTTTGATCCATTTTTGATGCTGGATGAATTTAACTCAGAGAACGCCGACGATTATATCGCCGGCTTTCCATCCCATCCCCATCGCGGATTTGAAACCGTTACCTATATGCTTGAAGGCCACATGCTGCACGAAGATCATTTGGGTAACCGTGGCAACCTGCGCACTGGTGATGTGCAATGGATGACGGCGGGTCGGGGGATTATTCACTCGGAGATGCCCCAGCAGGAGCGCGGCGCCATGCGTGGTTTCCAGTTGTGGCTCAACCTGCCTGCAGCAGAAAAAATGAAACCGGCCGCCTACCGCGATATTCCGGCTAAGGATATTCCGGTAGTGTCACTGCCCAGCGGCGGGCAGGTAAAAGTAATTGCCAACAGCGTGACGATCGAGGATCAGACCACCACTGGGCCTATTCACGGATTAAGCACCGAACCAATCTATTGGGACGTGCATTTACCCGCAGGCTCAACATTTGAGCAGGCCGTGCCGGAAGAACACAATCTGTTTGTGTATGTTTATGAAGGCGAAGTGGCTATCGGTGATGATCAACGCACGTTAAGCGCTGGTAATGCAGGATTGTTATTTAAAGGCGACCAGCTCAAAATCACCGCCGCTAACGCCGCCAGCCGCCTGCTGGTGCTTGCTGGGAAACCCATCCGGGAGCCCATTGCACAATACGGCCCGTTTGTGATGAATACCCAGGATGAGATTGAGCAGGCCATCCGGGACTATCGCAGCGGTGAGTTAATTAATTATTAATTTTCAGCCCCTTAACCGGGGCTTTTTTATTTTTACCGCGCCAGACGCAGCGTAATCACCGTGGCAAATGCCCAGACCCAGAAAAAGAACCACACCAATAACGGCGTCAACAACCCCAACTGCAGACCAGCGAAGCCTTTGCCCGCATAAAAGGGATAAATGATAAACAGTTGAACAAATGTCGGGATCAGGCTGATAACAAAACTACGCATGAAAATACTGCTGGTCAGCATCGGCAACAGAAATAACAATCCCCACAGACCGCCCCAGACGATACGCGGGTACATCCATTGTGGTGCAACCGAGCCGTAGAGGCTGACACCTAACGATTGCGAAATTCCGTAACGGCTGAACAGCCACATCACTACACAATAAATCACTCCACCGACACAACCGGCAGCAAAACATAATAAAAAATTTCTCATAACATTTTCTCTGAATACAAAAACGAGATGTGGTTATTCTTTAAACGCAAAATCAAGTGTAAAGAAATGTCCGGGGTTGTCAGCAGTCTGCGCATTTATAGAGCGCGGCAGACGATGAAATGATAGACTGGCCGCCGATTTTTCACCATGGCCTCGCCCCTTTCTGATGACATTAAACTTTTACTGCCTGTCACAAGAATCTGGCTCCCGCTGATTGATACTGGTTGTCACCATGTTTACTTTTTTTGAAAGTCTGATCAAACCTTTCCCCCCGCAGGATCCGCAGCAGCCCCCTAAAACTCTGTTTGCTTTCTGTCGCCACTACACCCGTGGCATAGAGCTGCATTTGGTGTTTATGGCCCTGCTCACCGGCGCCGTGGCCGTCATGGAAGTGTCATTGTTTGGTTTTCTGGGTGAATTGGTCGACAAACTTAACGCGCATACGCCGGCCAGTTTATTTGCGGAATCGGGCAACGAACTGATTGTGATGGCGGTGGTGATTGTACTCGCCCTGCCCTGTGCCGTGTTCCTGCATTCAACGGTGATCCATCAAACGCTGCTCGGAAATTATCCGATGCGAATCCGCTGGCAGGCACACCGTTATCTGCTGGGTCAGAGCCTGGCGTTTTATCAAAACGAATTTGCCGGGCGGATCGCGACCAAAGTTATGCAAACCGCATTAGCGGTACGCGAAACGGTAATGAAGCTACTCGACGTGATGTTGTATGTCACTGTGTATTTTGTGGGGATGGTGCTGCTGGTGGCTTCATTGGACTATCGCCTGACGATCCCTTTGCTGATCTGGTTCATCTGCTATGTTGGCTTGCTGTATTACTTTCTTCCGCGCCTTGCGAAAGTCTCCGCTGAACAGGCAGATGCACGGTCCGACATGACCGGACGTCTGGTGGATACCTATACCAATATTTCCACCGTGAAATTATTTTCCCACTCCCAACGCGAAGCGACCTACGCCAAAGAAGGCATGGAAACTTTTCTTACTACCGTTTACCGGCAGATGCGTCTGGCCACACTGTTGAACAGTGGCGTGTGGACGCTGACCGCGCTGTTAATTTTTTCTATCACCAGTTTATCTATCTGGTTATGGACCGAATCGGCGATCTCCACGGGCGCAATCGCTGCTGCTGTTGGTTTAGTGCTGCGCTTAAACGGTATGGCACAGTGGATTATGTGGGAAGTTTCGTCCTTGTTTGAAAACATCGGTACCGCGCGCGATGGATTAAATACACTGTCGCGCCCCCGTGACGTTCAAGACCAGCCCAATGCACCTGCACTTCTTATCAAACAAGGCGGCATCACCTTTGATGATGTCAGCTTTCATTACGGCAAAGGCAGCGGTGTTATTGATCGCTTTTCGCTTGAAATCAAACCCGGTGAAAAAATTGGCTTGGTAGGTCGTTCGGGTTCCGGTAAATCTACCCTGGTGAACTTACTGATGCGCTTTTACGACGTGGAGTCAGGCAAAATTCTGATCGACGGGAAAAATATTGCTGAAGTGTCCCAGGAAAGCCTGCGCACACATATCGGCATGGTGACTCAGGATACCTCTCTGTTGCATCGCTCGGTGCGCGATAACCTGCTGTACGGCAAACCCGATGCCACCGAAGAAGACATGATTCGTGCAGCCAAACAGGCCGAAGCCCATGACTTTATCCAGCATCTTGACGATGGAAAACAGCGCACGGGTTACGACGCTCATGTGGGTGAACGCGGCGTGAAATTATCCGGCGGACAACGGCAACGCATCGCTATTGCGCGCGTGTTAATTAAAGATGCACCGATTCTGATTATGGATGAAGCAACTTCAGCATTGGATTCAGAAGTGGAAGCTGCGATCCAGGCTAATCTCACCACCTTGATGGAAGGCAAAACCGTTATCGCCATCGCGCATCGCTTGTCTACCATTGCGGCTTTGGACCGCCTGATTGTATTGGATCAGGGGCGCATCGTTGAACAGGGCACCCACAGTGAATTAATTGCACTTGGCGGACTTTATGCCCAGCTCTGGGCACACCAGTCAGGTGGGTTTCTCGGGGAGGTTTAGGGGTTGGTAATGGTGAAAGGTGGTTGATGAACGTTGGTTGGTAGAGTGATTGTCGGATTACGCCTGCGGCTAATTCGAC
>CAYUVQ010000003.1:74312-77556 GCA_964448175.1 uncultured Cellvibrionaceae bacterium
ATTGTCGGATTACGCCTGCGGCTAATTCGACCTACGTACGGTCTTACCGGCTTGCTTCGTCGAATTACTGTCGGATTACGCCTGCGGCTAATTCGACCTACGTACGGTCTTACCGGCCTGCTTCGTCGAATTATTGTCGGTTTACGCTTGGGGCTAAACCGATCTACGTGTGGTTTGTGTAATCAACGGGGAGAATCTGGCGGGTACGCGTAGGTCGAATTAGACGCAGGCGTAATCCGACAAACGGCGGGATAACATCTACCTGTATTTTTTGCGCAAGACTTCTTTACACCAGCGACATGAGGTTTAGCGACCTTCGGCTAAAAACGGGCGTTACCGCAGCCTGAACCTATTTATTTTTCTTAATAAACACATCCCAGATTAACAACACCAGACCTATCGTAAAGCCCACATGAGCAACGAGGGCACCTAACGCAAAGAGCCAGCCTAAACCAACCGGGTTGCCATCTTCAGGACCGAACACGACATACAGCATCATCGGCGCAGCGCATACCAACACCAGCAGCAAACTCAAAGCAATTACTTTCAAACCGCGCGGCGACTGGCTGCGTAAGATAGCGGTGAGAGGATTTTTTAGCATAGTTTTTATTCGCGCGCGGGAGTTATACGCGGGAAACTCCCGCGTCAGTGAGCTACCACATCAGATCATCGGGGATAACATAATCTGCATAGGGGTCATCGTCCTGCGTGTCGTTGGCCGATCTGGTGTTAGACACCAGCACACAGCCCGGGTCGCGCAACGCAATCTTATCCGCAATGACGCGCGGCACCAGCTCGTACTCTCCCGCGGATTTCACAATGGTGAGTTGCCCGCGAATCAGCTGTTGCTGGATTTCCGGCTTCACCCGAATCTTCTTAACGTGTTTGCCATCGGTAAAGTTGTACTCAACATCACCGCCTTTGGGCTGGCGATTATTGTCCACCAATTGTTTGATCTGCGCTGCGATGGCCCTGTTCTGCATTTCCTGATCGCGCTGGCGATTCAACTCGCGATCACGTTCCGCTTTTTCCAGACGGGCTTGTTCTGCCTGTTGCTTAACCTCATCAACAACCCCCTCGGCAGAGCGTCGGGCAACATTGGTCTGTTTACGTTTTTCTTTGTTAACCTGCTTGACCTGTTTTTTGTCGACCAGGCCGGCTTTGAGTAATTGATCCTGCAGAGATGGCATAACGACCTCTTCTGTTTTCTGACTAACCGCTACCAAGGCGCCACTCTCGCAGCAATTCTCTGGATTGGCAATATCGGCGGTGGATTTCAAACTGGTAAACTGGCAACTTTTCCGTCCGCATGTTTGCTTTTGATTAGACCATTATGAAGACGTCGTTAACTCCACCCTCCCGTCGCTGGGATATCTTTTGCCGCGTGATCGACAACTATGGCGATATCGGAGTGTGCTGGCGTCTCGCTCGCCAACTCCACGCTGACTATGGTTTATCCGTGCGGTTATGGCTTGATGACCTTTCCGCATTACGCCGACTGTGGCCCGCTACGACGGAAGCTAACCTTCAAGTGGTAGATGGCGTAGAGGTCGTTCAGTGGAGCGTGGATTTTCCTGCCGTTGAACCTGCGGATGTCGTAATAGAAGCCTTTGCCTGTGAGCTGCCATCAACTTATGTTGAGGCCATGGCCCGTCAGCATCCGCGCCCCCATTGGTTGAATCTGGAATACCTGAGTGCAGAAACCTGGGTAGATGAATACCATGGCATGCGCTCCATTCATCCTCAGAATGGGTTGATCAAAACGTTTTTCTTCCCTGGCTTCACCGACCGAACCGGCGGGTTGCTGCGCGAAAGCCAACTGCACGAAAAGCGCGCTGACTTCCAGGATAACCCTGAACTGCGCCGGCATTTTCTGGCTTCGCTGGGCGTTACCGAACAGCCCGGCGCCTTGCTCCTTTCACTGTTCAGCTACGAAAATCCGGCGATTCATTCGCTGCTGGACGCCTGGCGAAAGTCTGCGCGTCCCATACATTGCCTGGTGCCTGAAGGAAAGATCCTGCCGTTGATCAACCAGTATCTGGGCATAACCCTCGCCGCTGGTGAAGCGGTCACGCTGGAGCAACTGACCCTGCAGGTCATTCCGTTCATGGATCAGGATCAATACGACCGGCTGCTCTGGGCCTGCCACCTCAACTTGGTGCGCGGGGAAGATTCCTTCGTGCGCGCGCAATGGGCCGCCCGCCCGCTGGTCTGGCACATCTATCCACAAGAGGAAGATGCACACCTGGAAAAACTGGCCGCGTTTATCCACCGTTACCAGCAAAGCATGTCACCACCACTGATGGCAGCTCTGGAAGAGCTGTGGTATGCCTGGAATCGTGGGTTCGACTGCCAAGAGGCCTGGAACCTGTGCCTGGCGGGGCTGTCGGAATGGCAGCTTCACAGTCAGAACTGGGAGCTGGCCCTAAATTCTTTGGGGGATTTGGCTGCAAAACTGGTGCAATTCTGTGAAAAACCGCTATAGTAGCCGCCGATTTTAACCATCAATTTTTGGGATTCGTCATGAAAACTGCACAAGAACTGCGCGCCGGTCATGTTATCAGCATCGACGGCTCACCCTGGGTCATCCAGAAAGCGGAGTTTAACAAGTCAGGCCGCAACGCTGCCGTTGTTAAGATGAAGCTGAAGAACCTGCTGAACAACATCGCTACCGAAACCGTTTATAAAGCCGACGACAAGTTCGAAGACATCATCCTCGATCGTAAAGAAGTCACCTACTCCTATTTCGCCGATCCTATGTATGTGTTTGTAGATTCTGACTACGAACAATACGAAATTGCCAAAGAAGACCTGGGCGATGTGCTGTTGTACATCGAAGACGGTATGCAAGACGTTTGTGAAGCGGTGTTCTACGATGGTCGCGTTATCTCCATTACTCCACCCAACACCATCGTGCGCGAAATCGCCTACACCGAGCCGGCTGTACGCGGTGATACCTCCGGTAAAGTGATGAAAACCGCTCGCTTGAACAACGGTACTGAATTGCAGGTATCCGCGTTCGTCGAGATTGGTGATTTGATCTCTATCGACACCCGCACCGGTGAATACAAATCGCGCGCTAAGGCGTAAGCGAAACGTAGCAATAAAAAAGCCCCTATTCCGGGGCTTTTTTTATGTCCTGCTTGCGCGCAGGTATTAAGCGCAGGCCAAATAACACAATAATTACCACCGCATATACAACGGCTTCAAGATAACTGGCGCGCACCTGCCAGAGCACATGGAC
>CAYUVQ010000003.1:77656-111308 GCA_964448175.1 uncultured Cellvibrionaceae bacterium
CCGCATATACAACGGCTTCAAGATAACTGGCGCGCACCTGCCAGAGCACATGGACCCACGCCAATATCAGGGCGATATACACCAGCCGATGCAATTTGACCCACCGCTTCCCCAGCCGACGCATCATGCCCTGTGTCGATGTGATACCCAATACAATCAAAATTAACAATGCCGGAAAGCCCACCGTAATATAGGGGCGCTTGATCGTTTCCGATATCAGACGGCCAGCATCCACTCCCAGAATGAAGATCACGTAAGACAATAAATGTAACAGTCCATAAAACAGCGCAAACAAACCCAGCATGCGGCGATGGGACATCAACCAATTCCATTTCAATAGTCGTCGCAGAGGCGTTACGGACAACGTGATAAATAAAAAATAAAGCGTCCATTCACCCGTAAACAGTACGATGACCTTTGCAGGATCGGCACCCAGTCGTTGAGTAACGGCAGCGAACGTCAGCCAGCCGACGGGAATTAGTGCGAGAAAAAAAATAATGCAGCGGCGCCAGAGAGTGGGTATTAATGGCACGGTGAGATACCTGCGTTGCGTTAATCGATCCGTACCTTGATCTAATAATATTTTTTTAGGTCCATGCCTTGATAAAGGTGGGCTACTTGTTCGGCATAACCGTTAAACAGTTGCGTATCAATAATATTCGGGCTGAATAATCCACTGGGCAAGCGGCGTTCGGTTGCCTGGCTCCAACGCGGATGATCCACCTTGGGATTCACGTTTGCGTAGAAACCATATTCCTGAGGAGCGCTGATATTCCATGTGGTCGGCGGCTCTTTTTCGGTGAACTCAATTTTCACGATGGATTTAATACTTTTAAAACCATATTTCCACGGCACCACTAACCGTAAAGGTGCCCCATTCTGATTCGGCAATACTTTTCCATACAGACCGACCGCCAGCAGTGTCAGCGGATGCATGGCTTCATCAATGCGCAAACCTTCGACGTAAGGCCAGTCAATACTGCTGAAGGCACTCTTCTGCCCCGGCATCTGTTGCGGATTCTTTACCGTGGTAAAAGCGACATATTTCGCGTTACCGGTAGGCTCAAAACGCTTCAACAGATCGGCGAGCGGAAAACCAATCCAGGGAATAACCATAGACCAGGCTTCGACGCAGCGCAGACGATATACCCGCTCTTCAAGCGCCATGTTTTTGAGAATATCTTCTAGGGTAAATGTGCCGGTTTTATTCGCTTCGCCAGCGATCTCAACAGACCAGGGGTGAGGCTGAAAAGCTGTGCTCTTTTCGGAAGGATCAGTCTTGTTGTACCCGAACTCGTAAAAATTGTTGTACCGGGTTACATGTTCATAGGGGGTAAGTTTTTCATTCAGTGTTTGCTCATCCGCCTGGGCCCGAGCGACCTGTTGTTTTAACCAGTCCGGCCCTTTGTTTTCTGCTTCGGCAGCAACGTGATCCGGCTTCGCCAGCACACCCGGTGCGACTATGCTGGTCGCACCCAGAACGCCAGCGGAAAACGCACCGCGCATAAAATCCCGACGCGCACGATAAATGTCTTCCGGCGTAATTTCTGATGCAGGGATATCAGAAGGCGTTTTAATAAGCATGATGATTACCTGGTTATAGCGGGTTATCCTGGCTCTGCGTGAGCCCCCTTAGTTCCTTTCGCGCAGCGCATCAGCATCCGTATCAGTGAGCCAAGGACAACTCCGCCCGTTCTGATAATTACTTAATCAAATACACCACATACACTTTCGCTTTAGCGCGAATGACACCCGGCTCAAACGGTTCGGAACCCTTCATTCGCATATCAGCACTCATGGCAAGCGATGGTGCAGCTTCGCCATATACCTGGCGATTCGGCACCAGGAAATAAGTCTCTTCGCGACGCAACTCAAATTCCGAAATGGAATGAACATCGCCTAATCTTTTGCCCTGTGACTCAACCAAAGCAGCAGCGCGGGAACGCGCATCATCCAGTGCTTTAATCAGCGCCTGATCACTGACAACTTTTTCATCTGACACGGATAAACGTGTATCAACTGTGTTGGAGATCTTTGCGTCCATCAGCGCCTGCAGCAATGCACCGTAGCGTTCAAGATTGCGCAACGTAATTTCCACCTGCCGATACACCCGGCTGCCGCGCGGCACCTGTTTACCTTCAACGTAATCGTACACCGGCGTTACCTGCAATGCCGTGGTCGCGATGTCCCGCGCCTCAATATCCATAGCTTTTAAGGTGTTGATAAGATGCACCGAACGCTGATCAACATCCGCTTTAGCAACACCCACATCCATATTTTCGGCGGTTAAACCCAGCGAGAGCGTCATTATGTCAGGGATCACTTCGATCTCTGCTGAACCTTCTACATAAATGTGCGGTTTGCTGGGTAAGGGGTTTGCTATGGCGACGGCAGAGGTCAGCAGCAATACCAAAGCGAATAAACGATTCATAATGTGTCCTTATGCAGAAGATCGATTTGTCGATAGAGGGTCAATGGGTACTACAGTTACGCGACGGACGTCAGTCGTTTTCCGCGCTCGTTGTCACTATAAAGCAAATAGCACTATGAATTTGTAAATCGGTGTTAAGAGTCTGCCTATGCGCCTGAACCCTGCATGAATACCGACGATTGTTAACGATCTTTGCCATGTAGTTTAAGCCGATGGCACATTAATCCGACTGCGTCAGATATAAATAATTCCGGCCGGCCCGACTGCACACCCACATATGTTCAGCCAGCGCATCACAGTCTTCGGTGGTTAAGTCTTTGTCTGCGGCCAAGGTCTCACTGACGCCCATGGAGGCTTTATCTTTCTTTAAAAAACCATACATAGTTTCAAAACGCTTACTGAAATTAAGGCCCTTTTCCTGCAGATCAAAAAACAGAAAATAAAATTTCCCGTAGGTCATGGTGACGCCACCCAGCCCTATCTCGTGCATCTTCTCGATGTATTGACGATAAGCCTCGGCAAGATAGTTTTCTACTGCTGCCTGATCCGTGACCTTGCCGTCATAAACTGGCAAGGCCATTTTATTATCTGCGTCCAGAACACCTTGGGCCAATCGCTGGTTGTGACGATTTCCCGTCAGCAAAAAACGTCGCTCACCGCAACGTATTTCTTCCGCATTAAGCTGGCAACCGGATGAGTGGAGCAGGTTTTTGGAAGACACACCCGTAGAAGCAGATAGCGTTCCTTCCTGCTGCGGCGTAGATGTTTTTGAAGCAGGCTGTTGTGAACCGGGTTTTACAGAGGGCGGCGGTGTCCTCGGTTTTGGTGAAGGGACCGTAGCGACGGTTGGCTTCGCCACAGTAGATGTCGGCATGGGTAGGTCAATGCCAATACGCTCGGCAGGCCGCTTCAACAACAACGCCTGGGTACGTGCATCATTGCGCTTGAACTGATAAAACGGCGGCAGAGTTTTTGCTTCTCCCCGAGCCTGCAGCTCGCAGTAAACCTGCTCGTAATAGCTGCCAGCCGAGGCGAAACAAAAAGATTGGGCGTAGGCATCTCCGGAGGAGAAACCGGCCACCAGCAGCGGAGCCATCAGCAGCTGCATGTGTATTTTTTTTATTATGTTTTCCATGGTCCACCTGTTGTATTCGCCCAAGCCGAATCATGATCCATCCGACTGTCAGTGCTTGATTAACCAGCACTGGTGAATTCGGGCATTACGCTGAAAATCCTGATCAATCGTCTGGTTGGTAATATCCTGAATGGTGTAATCACTCAAGGCATCGTAATCCAGTTTAAAGCTGCGCAGATTATTGGAGAAGAACAAGGTCCCGCCTTCCGCTAATGCGCGCATGGCGTGGTGAATCATCTGCACATGATCCGCCTGAACATCCAGCACATCTTCCATCCGCTTGGAGTTAGAAAAACTGGGCGGGTCCAACAGGATCACGTCAAACTGCTGCGTATTTTCTTCCAGCCATTTTAAACAATCCGCCTGCTCCAGCCGATTTCTCGATTCACTCAAACCATTAAGCGCAAAATTTTTGCGCGCCCAGTTAAGGTAGGTGTTGGACATGTCCACACTGACAGTAAAACGTGCACCCGCCATTGCCGCACGTACGCTGGCCGTTGCGGTATAACAGAATAAATTGAGAAAACGCTTATCCTTCACCATCTGCGCGATACGATCACGCACGGGTCGATGATCAAGAAAAAGACCAGAATCCAGGTACTGCCATAAATTAATATGCAGACGTGATTGCCCTTCAACCACCGTCAGCAAATCACCCGTCGGCCGATCACTGAGCTTTTCGTATTGAGTGCTGCCTTTATTCCGCCGACGCTGTTTGTAGCTGATATTGTTGTGGGGCACATCCAACGCGAAGGGTACTGCCATTTCAATCTCGCTGAAGCGTTGTGCCGCACGCTCTTCGTCAACGGATTTTGGTGCTGCATATTCCTGCACGTGCACGTAGGTCTGTTCATGGCGCCCGCCTTGGGGAACACCGCGGTAGATATCAATCGCTGCCGCATATTCCGGCATATCTGCATCATAAAGACGGTAGCAGTTAATATTATTTTTGCGCGCCCACTTATCCAACTGCTTCAGGTTTTTTTGCAGGCGATTGGCCAGCATCTGTGCGCCGTTGGTCAATGCCGCGGCTTGAGCTGCTTTATCTTCTATCTTGACTTTTTCTTCTGCTACCCGGCGTTCATGATCATCTTTACTGAAGCGGCCATCCTGCTCTACCCGACTCTGGACAAAAACGTCGCGATCAATGTTGAACAATAAAACTTCGCTCGCGATGGTTCCGTTAAACAGTTTGTATTTTTTCTCGGCGCGCAATCCCATTTGTTTACCTAGATCGGGATTACCCGTGAAGATAGCCGCGCGCCAGCCTTGGAACTCATTGCGTAGCCGTTCACCCATATGGGCATACAAGAGTTTGAGCGATTCAATTTCACCCAGACGTTCACCATAGGGCGGGTTACAAATTACCAAGCCATAATCCATAGGTGCATGCGTTGGCTTTTTAAATTCGGCCAGTTCTTTGCGAGTGACGCGCAACCAGTGATCCAGCTCGACACTCACAATATTTTCTTCCGCCGCGCGGATCACTTTAAGATCCGCATCGTAACCACGGATCTCCGGTAATTTTTTTTCCAGACCCGCTGCGCGCCGCGCGAACGCCTCTTCGCGCAGCGATAACCAAATATCATTACGGTGATTCAACCACCGCTCAAAACCAAAACTTGCACGCGCCAAGCCGGGCGCTATATCGGCAGCCATCAACGCCGCTTCTATTAATAAAGTGCCTGAACCACACATTGGGTCAAGCAATGCACCACCCTCTGCGGCTACCGCAGGCCAGCCAGCACGCAATAAAATGCCTGCAGCAAGATTTTCTTTCAACGGCGCGTTGCCCTGTTTTACGCGATAACCCCGGCGGTGCAGGCTCTCGCCGGATAAATCAATACTGATGACCAGTTTGTCTTTTGCAAGTCGTGCATTAACGCGCAAATCCGGATCGCGTTTCGCCACCGATGGCCGTTCGCCACTGAAATCGCGCAGACAATCCACAATGGCATCCTTCACTTTTACGGCACCGAATTGAGTATTACGAATAGCTTCATTGGTGCCGGTAAAATCTACCAATAATGAACCCGATGGATTTAGATGTTCCTGCCACGGCAGTTGACGCACGCCGCCATATAACTCTTCCTGGTTTGTCACGGAAAAACTGGCCAGAGGCAATAAAATTTTATTGGCTAACCGACTCCACAAGCAAATGCGGTACGCGGTTTCCAAACTTGCAAAAAAGTAAACCCCTGCTACGGTTTCGCGCAATTCAGTTGCGCCGAGGTCGGTCAATTCATTAAACAGGAGATTTTCAATGCCTTTGGGACAGGTGGCAAAAAATTGATGTGCAGTCATGAGGTGTCCTATGGTTTGCGCCGGGAAAGCGCCATCAGCGGCTAACTCAGTACTTATGCGGGTTTGCGATTTGTCAAACCAATCTGCTAGAGCTTTAAGTACTATTGAGCGCGCTGGCTATAAAAATAAAATCGTTCAAAGTGCAGCGTTTTTTTGTTGTACTGGCCTTCCCAGTGAACTTATGACGGCGGGTTGAGGTCAACCGAATGCAGTCATCTGCGCCACGCAAGGGGCCAAACTTATCAAGTTTTGGTGATTGTAACTCCTCGTTCCAAACGTGCATTCAGATTTGTTGTTATGTGTTTCAGTAGCAACAACAAGTTGAACGACGGGTGGACTCTTCCAACATCTGCAAGACAAGGTAAAGCATCAATTACGCGAAACAACAATTAACCACCGCAACAACCGTTACCTAGAGGTGCATTAACTGATGAAACGTCAAAAACGTGACCAAACAGAACGCGCATTCAGTAAGGGGTATAAAGCTGGTATTGAGGGCCGTTCAAGGAGTTTGTGTCCACACGACAGTGGTACCGCTCGACAACAATGGTTAAATGGATGGCGCGAATCGCGCATTGACCAGTGGGACGGCTTGAATCGCATGGCTCAGGTGCAAAAACTGAGTAATATCCAACAACTTCCTATGAGTACTTAATCAGGTTTCGCAGAATCCCAACCGCGCCCGACGGCTTTTCGGGCAATCCTGCCATGACTGCGGTCATGACCAAACGCCCGCTACTCGCGGGCTTCTTTTTGCGTCCTGGTTTAGCGCTGCAGCTGCGCGATGGCCTCTGCCACTTCGCGCACAACGGCCGGGCCTTGATAGATAAACCCACTGTAAATCTGTACCAGGCTGGCTCCAGCGTTAAGCTTTTCCACTGCGCTGGGGCCATCGAAAATACCGCCCACGCCAATAATGGGCAGCTTGCCGCCTAAATGGCTGTGCAGGCCGGCAATCACCCGCGTACTCTTGTCGCGCACCGGCAGGCCGCTTAAACCACCGGCTTCTTCACCGTTGGGGCAACCTTCCACACCTTCTCGTCCAATGGTGGTATTGGTGGCAATTACCCCGTCCATACCCTGCTCGGTCAAGGCAGTCGCTACCTGAGCAATCGCAATATCGTCCATATCCGGCGCGATTTTGACAGCTACCGGCACGTAGCGTTGATGGGCTTCCTGCAGCAGTAACTGTTCTTTCTTCAGGGTTTCCAGCAAGCGGTTGAGACTGTCTCCAAACTGCAGGTCACGTAATCCCGGCGTATTGGGGGAGGACACGTTTACCGTGATGTAATCTGCGTGTTCATAGACTTTGCGCATGCCAATCAGGTAATCATCCGCTGCATTTTCGACCGGCGTGGTGGCGTTCTTGCCAATGTTAATTCCCAGGATGCCCTGATAACGACGCTTGCGCACCTGCGCCACCAGATGATCCACGCCTTTATTGTTGAAACCCATGCGATTAATGATCGCTTCGCGCTCGGGAATACGGAATAAACGTGGCTGGGGATTACCGGGCTGCGGACGTGGTGTCACCGTGCCTATTTCAACGAACCCGAAGCCCAAGGCACCCAGCGCATTGAAATAATCGCCATTTTTATCCAGCCCTGCCGCCAGACCTACCGGATTGGGAAAGCGTAAGCCCATAACCTCGATCGGGTTATACGCAGGCTGCGTGACAAATAATTCGAGCAATTTCAAGCGCTCTGCCGCACCCAGCATATCCAGGCTGAATTCATGGGAAACTTCGGCATCGAGGCGGAACAGGAGGTTTCTGAGGATCGAGTACATAGGCATGGATTACAGGCTGGTGGAGGACAGAAAACTGCGCGCAAGGATACTGGATTCACCCGCCCTAGTCGATTTTTTCAATGGCCTGAAAACGATGGTTTTCATCAAATACGATGCGAAAGCGCCCGCGAATTCCGATATGGGTGACGTAGGGCCGCAGAATCATCGCCGGAAAGCGCACCCGCCGCCCATCCACGCTGGTCGCCAGCACATCCCGTACCGCGCCTTGATAGAGCCGCTGATATTCATCGGGAGAAATCATGAGGTTGACGATGAGATCGCGCAAAAGTAGCTCCTCGCTGACAGATCTGAGACCGGACCGGAAACGGCGGATTATCCCCAAGATAACGCGCCACGTCACCTGTCAGGAATAACCGCCACGTGAAGATTTCTCGGTGCAGATGGCGCTGCATGATCCAGAGGAGAATGTACGGATTGATGCTGCAGGCGGCCCGTAAACTCCTCTTCAACAACAGCTGCCAGGCTGCTGCTGAAGAGGAACTGGTGGGGAATGTTGGAGAAAAATGGACTTTCGCACCGACATAACGGCCCTAGGTACTGACAAGATCACGTAACTCCCGCAACGCCACCGAGAACACCGCAAAATCCGTGTGACTGCCTGCCTGAAGTTCGTTGATCATGGATGTCCAGCGGTTCACCTGGGCTTCGTGTTGTTCACCCCAGCTGGATACCACGGCATCAACGCTCTCAGCGGTGTGGATTGCGGGAATCAAATGTGTGGCCAATGACCGCAATTGCGTTTCAAGATCATCCATAAAACTTTCTCGCGCCATCGCCTGCCAGTAATTTTCTACCTTCACATCGGACAACTGTTCGGCGAACCAGGGCAATTGCAGATACTCCCCGAGGGCCGCATACAAATCCGCGACGGCTAATAAATCAGCGCCATTCGTCTGCGCGGCATCCACCACACTCAAGCCGGAGAACAGATAACCGGGCATGGCCGCGCGCACGGCGAGTGATTGCGGCAATCCCTGTTCCGCCAGATAGACGCAGCGCGCCTGCCAGTTTTCCAGCGACTGCCCGCGTAACAGCTGCGGCAGGTGCCGGCCAATCTCCTGTGTTCCGTGAGTAAAGGTGCTCACTTCGCGTCCTGGGTCCAGATGATCGCGACGATTGCGCAGGAACCAGCGTGCGGCCCGCCGAACGCGGCGCATCATCTTGATCATCAATTCGATTTGCAGTGCAGCGGGTATTTGGTAATCCAGCTGCTCCAGTTCGCGCCAATAACTGTCCAGCTGGAAAATATTGCGCGCGACAATATAGGCCACTGCCACTTCCCCTGCCTTGGCCCCGGTGGACTCCATCAGGCGATGCGCAAAGCTGATACCCATATTGTTGACGATATCGTTGGCTATCTGCGTAGCAATAATTTCACGGCGCAAGCGATGACGATGCAAAGGCTCTTTAAAATCCTCCACGATTTTCTGTGGAAAGGCGCCCTCTATAAAGCCTGCAATGTAGGGATCATCCGCAATATCTGTCTCAATCAGATCTTCCTTGAGTGTAGCTTTCGCATAGGAAATGAGAACTGCCAGCTCCGGTCGAGTCAGCCCCTGACCATGGGACTGCCGCTCTATCAGGCTTTCATCATCGGGCAGAAATTCCAGTGCGCGGTCGAGCCGCCCGGCGGCCTGGAGTTTGTTCATAAAACGGCGGTACTCCGCACCCCGCTTTAACGCATCGGCTTGCGCAATACTGATTGCCTGGGTCTGACGATAATTATTGTGCAGCACGAGCTGCGCTACATTTTCAGTCATATCCAGCAGTAACTGATTGCGCTGCTTCTGCGTGAGATCACCGTTGGCAACCACATCGTCCAGTAAAATTTTGATGTTGACCTCATGGTCCGAACAATTCACGCCGCCCGCATTGTCAATAAAGTCGGTGTTGCACACGCCACCGTTGAGGCAATACTCCACTCTGCCTCGCTGCGTCATGCCCAGGTTGCCACCCTCGCCCACAACTTTACAGCGCAACTGATTGCCGTTTACCCGCACGGCGTCGTTTGCTTTATCGCCGACGTCCGCATGACTTTCTTCGGTGGATTTCACATAGGTACCGATGCCACCATTCCAGATTAGATCCACCGGAGCCTGCAACAGCGCATGAATCAGTTCATTCGGCGTGAGCGAATCGGCTTCAATGCCGAGGGCATTTTTCATCTCCGGAGTGATGGTGATGGATTTTGCATCGCGGGAAAAAACACCACCGCCTTTGCTGATCAACGCGGTGTCATAATCCATCCAGGTGGAGCGCGGTAACCGGAACAATCGCTCACGCTCACGCAGGCTGCGTTTCGCATCGGGCTGCGGATCAATAAAAATATGCTGGTGATTAAACGCGCCCACCAGACAAATGTGCGGCGATAACAACATACCGTTACCAAATACATCACCGGCCATGTCACCGATGCCGACAACGGTAAAATCTTGTTCCTGAATATTGATGCCTTTTTCTTTAAAGTGACGCTGCACAGAAATCCAGCCACCGCGCGCGGTAATTCCCATGGCTTTATGGTCATAACCCTGGCTGCCGCCGGAAGCAAAAGCGTCCCCCAGCCAAAAATCATATTCGGCGGAGATGCTGTTAGCGATGTCGGAGAAACGTGCAGTGCCTTTATCTGCCGCGACAACGAGATAAGGATCATCCTGATCAAAACACAGCACATTGGCAGGCTTAATGACCTCACCACCGCGCCGGTTATCGGTAATATCCAGCAGGCCGCGAATAAACATTTTGTAGCAGGCGATGCCTTCTTGTTGAATATCATCGCGACTCGCGCCAGCCGGGATTTGTTTGCAGACAAAGCCACCCTTAGCACCGTTGGGCACAATAACCGCATTCTTCACCTGCTGCGCTTTTACCAGCCCGAGCACCTCGGTGCGATAATCCGGCAGGCGATCTGACCAGCGTAAACCACCCCGCGCCACCTTGCCGCCACGCAGGTGAACACCTTCCATACGCGGTGAGAATACATAGATTTCATATAACGGGCGCGGTGCAGGAATATCCGGGATCTGCCGTGGGCTGAACTTTAAAGACAGATAATCTTTTTCTGTATCCTGGCTGGTACGCTGAAAATAATTGGTCCGTAAGGTTGCACCAAACATCGCCAGATAACGTCGCAGAATCCGGTCTTCATTCAAGTTGGTAACACTGTCAAGTTCTTCCAGGATTTTGTTCTGCAAGCGTTCAATGCGTTCGGTGGAATCACGCCCTTCGTTGAGCCTTGGATCAAATTTAGCTTTGAACAGCGCAATCAGGTTACGGGTAATTCCCACCTGATTAACAAGCGTGTTGGCAATATAACTTTCCGTGAAATTGAACAATGTCTGCCGCATATAGCTGGCATAGGCCCGGAACAGCATCACCTCACGCCAGTTGAGCCGCGCACTCAGAATAAGATGGTTAAATACATCGTTATCCGTGCGCTTGTGCCAGATGGCCGCAAAGGCTTCCTGAAAACTTTTTTTGACTGCATGCACATCAACCTTGTCGGATAAATTGTAGGAGAGCGTGAAATCATGCAGCCAGATGATAGAGCCGTCGCGACGGTGAACTTCGTAGGGATTTTCGGTAATAACCCGCAGCCCCATATGCTCGAGAATGGGAATGACATCGGATAATTCCAGCGGCTTTTCACGATGGAAAATCCGGAACCGGAGAATATGATCCTCCGCTCCCGCTGGCTGATAAAAATTCATGGCGATGTCATGAGCATCACGCAGTTCAGCAATGGATTCCATGTCGTGTACAGCGGTACGGGCCTCATAGGTTTCCTGATACCCGGACGGAAAAGCATCGCGATACTGATGAAACAGTTCCAGCGCTTTTTCTTCACCTTGAGCCTCGATCAGCGCTTCCTGCAAGTTGTCAGCCCACGAACGTGTCAGCGCGACAATACGATCCTGCAATGCCTGTTGGTTGTAATCCAGCGCGCGATCGGGGTCCACCTTAAACACGAGATGCACACGGGCCAGGATTGATTCTGAAAACCAGGTGGTAAATTCACATTCCTCGGTGCCCAGCGCCTCACCGATTAATGTCTGGATCCTCAGGCGCAAACGCGTAGTGAATACATCCCGTGGCACATACACCAGACACGTCACAAATTTGCCGTATAAATCCCGGCGCATAAACAGACGCACCATATAGCGCTCGTTGATCCGCGCCACCCCTGTCACCAGTTCATAGAGTTCCGCACTGGTGCTGAGAAACAATTCATCGCGCGGAAAATTGTCGAGGATCTGCTGCAAGGCTTTGCCATCGTGACTGGCAGGATCAAGTTCGCTGCGCTCAAACACTTTCGCAACCTTGGTGTTGATCAACGGAATCAGGCGAGGACTCATGGTGTAAACATTGGACGTATACAAACCGAGGAAACGGGCCTCACCACAGATTTCGCCGGCAGCATTAAAACGTTTTACCACGATGTAATCAGAATAGGCCTGACGATGCACCCGTGAGCGCACGGATGATTTGGAAAACGTCAGTACCTGGGGCGCCAAATGAAAACGTGCCATCCCACTGTTGAAATGATCCACATCACTGCTATTGGGTCCACCGCCTTTCAGGCTGAAGATGCCCAGGCGCTTTTCCACTTTTTCGCGCAACACTTTAACGCCATTTTCTTCATCGAATTCATATTCGGCGTAACCGAGGAAGGTGAAGTGATGATCCACAATCCAACGCAGAAATGCCTGACTTTCTTCCACTTGTGCTGCGGCCACCGCGTGATTAGCCAGGCTGAGGTTTTCTTCCGCATCCAGCGCACATTCCATCAGCGGCTGATAATCCGCCACCACCACATCAACTTCGGCCAGCACCGAATCAATGCCGGTCATCAGATCGTGCAGGCTTTGCTCTTCCGTGCGCAGGCTGATCTCCAGCACAATCATGGCTTCTTTTTCCAGCTCGTCGTCTTCGTCTGCCAAAGAGCGATGAGCCAGTCTCTGCAATTGCCCGTTCAGATCACGGGCAACCGCAACCACCGTACTTTTAATGGCGTGAATAGCGATGTTGCGCCGGTTCAGTTCGATGCGGATGGAATCCACCAGAAAAGGCATGTCGCGCTGCAGCACCGCCAGCACCGTGTAGGGACAAACCCAGCCGTCCTCTTCAAGATGGGGATTGAAGGCGCGGATCTTCGGCGCACGCTGATCGTATTCCTGCATAAAGCGCCAGTATTGATGCACTGCACCAAAGACATCGCTGAGATGACGGCCAGCGAGTTCTTCCAGAGGATAACGATCGAAGAATTGCTCAGCGAAGGCAAACAGCGCTCGTTCTTCGGTGGGTGATAAATGTTGCGCGGCGTATTCACGCAATTCTTGAAAAAAAATGCTGGAATCGTGCGTGTTGGTTAATCGTCTGTCCACAGACACCTCCCGGTGAGTTCAAAAAACAACCACGGGATATGGGACCGCAAAAAGCCCGGTAAATTTTGCCCAGATTTCACTGCGCGGTTTTTGTACGGATTGTTGCTCAATTACGCTGCACCAGTTCCGAGTTACCTGAACCAGGTCACGCAAGCCGTTGAAAAATCGCGGAACTGCCATCACTATGGCATGTCTATCCAGCGTCGCATGAATCGACAATAAGATCGGGCGCCATTCAGATGGACCGTCTGACGACAAATAATTAAATCAATGATTGAACCACTCAAGCATTTCACAACAGCAAAAGGTGATCCCAACCCATGCAGGCATATCAGCAGATCCAAACGCTCAACACCTGGCTCAACAACCAGATCATCGGCCAGGAACATCTGAACCAACGATTGTTGATTGCCCTGCTGGCCGATGGCCACCTGCTGGTGGAAGGCGCCCCCGGTCTGGCCAAGACCAAAGCCATCAAAACCCTGGCCCAGGCTATTGAAGGTGATTTTCACCGGATTCAATTTACCCCCGACCTGCTGCCTTCTGACGTCACCGGCACCGACATCTATCGCCCTGAGCACGGTACCTTTGAATTTCAGGCCGGCCCCATCTTCCACAATCTGGTTCTGGCGGATGAGATCAACCGTGCGCCGGCCAAGGTGCAGTCTGCCCTGCTGGAAGCGATGGCGGAGCGTCAGGTGAGCGTAGGCAGCCGGACGTATCCTTTGCCCTCGTTATTTATGGTGATGGCCACCCAGAACCCCATTGAGCAAGAGGGGACCTACCCTTTACCGGAAGCCCAGCTCGACCGTTTTCTGTTGCATGTGATGGTGGACTATCCCAGCGTGGATGCGGAGCGCCGTATTCTGCACCTGGCCCGCAATGAAGCGGCGGCCATCGCGCCGGAAGTGCCGGCTACTGTCAGTCAGGCAACCCTGGACATCGCGCGCAAAGAAGTGCTCGCGATGCACATGGCACCGACGGTTGAGGAATACATTGTTCAACTGATCAACGCCACCCGCCGTCCGGCGCAATACAACGAAGAACTGGCCAACCTGATCGAATACGGTGCCAGCCCCCGCGCCACCATCGCCCTCGACCGCTGTGCCCGTGCTTATGCGTGGCTGCAGGGCAAGGATTTTGTAAGTCCCGATGATGTTCAGGCTGTGATTCATGATTGTTTGCGCCATCGCCTGATCCTGACATTTGAAGCGGAAGCTACCGGGGTAAACAGCGATAAGGCCATTGATCAATTAATTGCCGCTGTTCCTCTGGCCTAACCTATGAGCAACGCGCTACTGGATAACCTAAATCCTGCCGGAGCCTACAGCGACCTTGCCCAGCTGCTGCGCCTGCGTTTTGTCGCTCAGGATTTAAAACTTTTCGCACAACGACCCGTGCGTAGCCTGCTGACGGGCGGCGAGCGCACGCGCTTTCGCGGGCGTGGCATCGACTTTGAAGAGGTGCGCCTGTACCAGCCCGGTGACGATATCCGCACCATTGACTGGCGAGTCACAGCGCGCACCCAGGTTCCCCATACCAAGATCTTCCGCGAGGAACGCGAGCGCCCGGTATTTATGGTGGCGGACCAGCGCTCCAGCATGTTTTTCGGCAGCCAGCGGTGTTTCAAGTCAGTCTTGGGTGTGCACATCTGTGCCCTCCTTGGCTGGGCCGCGCTGAGCAACAGCGATCGCGTAGGCGGTCTGGTATTCGGTGATCACACCCAGCGCGATATTCGTCCCCGGCGCAGCAAGCACGCCATGCTGGAGCTGCTGCATCAGCTGCAGGAGTACAACCATCGCCTGAAATCGCCGGTGGCCCCGGCAGACAGTGTGAAGCTGGTGGATATCCTGGCGGACACCCGACGTATCGCTAAACCTGGGTGTGCGTTATTTATCGTCAGCGACTTCCATGATTTCGATGAGGCCTGTGAACAACAGCTGTTTGAGCTGACCCGCCACGCTGACGTTACCCTGGTGCACGTTTTTGATCCGCTGGAACGGCAGCTGGCCAGCAACACCAGTCTGACCATCAGCGACGGTCACTCCCGCTGTCGCATCCCCGCGAATGAGCGACGCTTTCAGCAAGCCTACCGCGATAATTTCCAGCGCCATCTGCAGGAGCTCACGCGCCGTTGTCAGCGCCTGAACCTGTCCTTGCTGTCTTACGCTACCAACGATGACATTCAACATTTGCTGCGCGAGCGCTTCGGCAAAAACAGCCCGCGCCGACGTTAGGTTTTACCGGTAAACACGATGGAAAACATGGACCCACTTGCGCAACTGAAAGATATTCATCTGCCCCAGGAAGTCGGCCTGTGGCCTCTCGCCTGGGGCTGGTGGGTGGTATTGATCCTGTTGGTCGGGGGTGTTATGGCGGCTTTCCTGCTGCATCGCCGGCGCCAGCAGCGCAACCGTTACCGTGCCGCTGCAGTGGCCGCCGTACAACAGGCCACCGCAATGGTGCGGCAAGACCAGCAGATAGCGCAGTACCTGCAACAGCTCAGCGTTATCTTGCGCCGCGCCGCCCTGAGTGGCTGCGGCAATTCCTTTCAACCTAACCTTAAAAATGAAGCCTGGCTCCGCTGGCTTGATGACCAATGCCCGGAAACCCGCGACGGTTTCAGTCATGGTGCAGGCCGCGCCCTGCTCACCGGCCCTTACGAAGCCAACCCACAGGCTGACATTGAAGCACTGCATCAGCTGGTAATCCTGTGGCTGCAGAAACACCGCAATCAGTGGCAAACGGTTCCGGCCGGCAAGGCCCCGCAAACCCCGTTACTACCCACGCGCGCGCAGCCGCCGGTGAACGTGACTTCCAAGGAGGCACGCGATGCTTGAGTTGCAATGGCCCTGGTTATTACTGCTGCTCCCTTTACCACTGTTTGTACGGCTGTTGCCGGCACAGCAACGTCAGGAAGCGGCTTTGCGCGTGCCCTTTTATCGCAGCGCGGCGGCGCTGCAAGATACGACCGGCATGGGTGCGCGCAAAACGCCGCTGACATTTTTATTGCTGTGGCTGATCTGGTTATGCAGCCTGCTCGCGGCGACTAACCCGCAATGGGTCGGCGAGCCGGTGAGCCTGCCTGGCAGTGGGCGCGACCTGCTGATGGCGGTAGATATCTCCGGCAGCATGCAGATCGAAGACATGACCTATATCGGCAAGAACATTAACCGTCTGCAGGCCATCAAGGTGGTTGTCGGTGATTTTGTGGAGCGCCGCAAGAGCGACCGGTTGGGCCTGATCCTGTTTGGCAGCCAGGCATATCTGCAGGCACCGCTCACGTATGATCGCAACACGGTCAATCAGTTACTGCAGGAAACCCAGATTGGGTTTGCGGGCGAAAAGACCGCGATCGGCGATGCCATCGGACTGGCGGTTAAACGCCTGCGCGCCCGCCCGGATGCCAGCCGGGTCCTGGTGCTGCTGACCGACGGCGCCAGTAACTCCGGTGAGCTGACACCGCAACGCGCCGCTGCCCTCGCGTTGAAAGAAAACATCAAGATCTACACCATTGGCTTTGGCGCGGAGGAAATGATCGTCCCCGGTCTGTTCGGCGCCCGCCGGGTAAATCCCTCCCAGGATCTTGATGAAGACACCATGCGCGAGATCGCCGAGCAGACCGGTGGCCAGTATTTCCGCGCGCGCAATCTCGAAGAGCTGAGCGATATTCACCACCAGCTTGACCGGCTTGAACCCATTGAATTTGACGAAGAAACATTCCGCCCGGTGCAGGCACTGTTTTACTGGCCACTGGCGGCAGCGTTGGTGTTAAGCCTGTTGATGGCATTGACCTCATGGTGGCAGCAACGCGGGGTACGCCCGGATGCGATAACGGGTAACGCGGAGGCGTCACGATGACCAGTTTCGATCTGTTCTTTTCGCAGTTCCATTGGCTGCGTCCACTGTGGTTGTTGGCATTAATCCCCGCGCTGTTGCTGGGTGTTGCTCTGTGGCAACAAAAGCGCAATGCGCATCAATGGCAAAACGTGATTGCCCCTGAACTCCTGCCGTTTTTGATCGATGGCCAGACCACGCACGCGCCGCGCTGGCAGATCTGGACCCTTGTAGCCGCCTGGATTATCGCCACCCTTGCATTGGCAGGTCCGGCATGGGAAAAGCGCCCTATGCCGGTTCAGAAAAATGAAAACGCATTGGTATTGATACTCGATTTATCACCGTCCATGTTGACGGAAGACATCAAGCCGTCGCGGCTGATACGCGCGCGTTTGAAGATCGCCGATATATTGCGCGAGCGCAAAGACGGTCTCACCGCGCTGATTGTCTATGCCGGCGAGGCTCATGTGGTCACGCCCTTGACCGACGACACCGCTACCATCAACAGCCTGTTGACGTCACTGCACCCCAACATCATGCCGCTGCCGGGGAGTAACACCGAATCTGCTGTAGCCCTCGCTTTGCGCCTGTTACAGGACGCCGGCCTGTCGCGCGGAGATTTACTGCTGATTACCGACGGTGTTGTCGATGATGCGCAGACAGCGATCAAACGCCAGTTGAGTAGCGCCTTCCGCTTATCCATCCTCGGTGTCGGCAGCAATGCCCCGGCGCCGATTCCCGGCAACAACGGCGGCTTTGTCCGCGACAGCAGTCGCGCCATTGTGACCACCCAGCTGAACAGCGACGAACTACGCGCGCTGGCCCGGCAGACCGGCGGCCACTACAGCGACCTTACCCACGACAAACGTGACATCGACACCGTGCTGTCCGTGCCAGCTCCCCTCGAAGATGAACACCGCAAAGTGGACCGTGAATTTGATGCCTGGTACGACAACGGCCACTGGCTGGTGTTTTTGTTGCTGCCGGTGGTGCTGTTCTGTTTCCGGCGCGGTGTGCTGCCCATTCTGTTACTGGCCCCCGCCCTATCGCTCTACACACCGGACAGTCACGCCGTTAGCTGGAGCGATCTCTGGTTTACGCCCGACCAGCAGGGTCAGCGCGCCCTTGAACAAGGTGACCCGAGCGGTGCGGCGGAGCGGTTTACATCCCCGGAATGGAAAGGCAGTGCTCAGTACCGCGCCGGCGATTACGAAGCAGCAGCGCAAAGTTTTGCGCAAAGCGATACCGCGCAGGCGCACTACAATCGCGGTAACGCCCTGGCAAAATCCGGCAAGCTGGATGAAGCAATTAAAGCCTATGACGAAGCCTTGCACCGCGATCCTGAACTCGACGATGCAAAAACCAATCGCGCTCTGGTTGAGGCCCTGAAACAACAGCAGGAGCAACAGCAGGATCAGCAGAATCAAGATCAAGAGAATCAGGACAGCGAGAGCAGTCAGGATCAACAGCAGAATTCGTCCGACCAGAATAACGATCAGCAGCAAAACAACGATCAGCAACAAAATCAACATGATCAGCAGCAGGAAAATGAGTCCTCCGATCAGCAGGATCAGAATCAGGAAGATACTGAGCAACAGGACAGTGAACAGCAGGAAGGACAGCAAAGCAGTGCTGCCCAGAGTTCGGCTGCAGCCGAGAGTGAGGAAGAGTCTCAAGCCCAAGAACAGGAACAGCAGAGTTCTGAACCCACCGAAGAAGAACTCGAAGAGATGCGCGCAGCGTTAGAGGAAGGTCTCAGCGACGAAGAAAAGCAAGCCATGGAGCAATGGCTGCGGCGCGTGCCCGATGATCCGGGCGGTTTGTTGCGCAATAAATTCCGTTATCAATATCAGCAGAAACGTGATGAGCGTCATCGCGGCATGTGGCGTACACCAGCCGAGCAGGAAAATGATCGCTGGTAAGCTGTGCCGTCACCATGGACCACACGCCGTTACCCTTAACATTTCGCAGTGCGTTTATCGATGAATGAGAATCAAGGTATGAGTCGACTATTATCAACATCACAGTTTTACGGCTGGTTAGGCTGTCTGTTCATCCTGTTGGCACTCAGCACCGGCGTGCGCGCCGATACGCTCGCCGCCAGCGTCGATCGCGACACCATCAGCCTGCAGGAAACCTTTACCCTGACCCTGCGTTTTTATGCACAGACCAGTGACTCGCCGGACCTGACGCTGTTGCAAAAAGATTTCGACATCCTCAGCACCCAGCAAAGCAATCAGATGCGCGTCATCAACGGCTCAATGGAATCCTTTACTGATTGGCGCATCAGTCTTGCGCCGAAGCGCGTGGGCACACTGGAGATCCCGTCATTCACCATTGAAGGCGCAAGCAGCGATGCGATTACCATTACCGTGGAATCACAAAGCCGGGCACCACAGAACGCCAGCAGCAATGTTTTTGTGGATGTGGAAGTTAATAAAGACAACGTCTATGTGCAGGAACAAATTCTTTTCACTATTCGTCTGTACACCTCGGTCAATTTAAATGGTGCCGAGATGACGCCATTGGAGTTACCGGATGCGCTGGTGGTTGATCTTGGGGAGAACCAATACCAGACCAACATCAATGGTCGGCAGCACGTGGTGGTAGAAAGGTCTTACAGTATTTTTCCGCAGCTCAGCGGCGAACTGGTTATTCCCAGCCTCACCTACAATGTCTCGGTACGCACGGGCCAACGCGATCCTTGGAGCGATCCATTCGGCAACCGCCGCTCCACTGCTTTGCGTCTGCGTACTGAAGAACAAAACATCAAAGTGAATTCGGTGCCCGCGCAATTTAGCGGACAGGATTGGCTGCCGGCAAAAAGCCTGCAGTTGAGCGAGCACTGGAGCACGAGTCGGTTGAAAGTCGGTGAGCCGGTTACGCGCACCATCACCGTGGCTGCTGAAGGTTTGACTGCAGGGCAGTTAACGCCCCTGCCCCAGACTACGGTAGACGGATTAACTTTTTACCCAGATCAGCCACAAAATGATGATCAGACCACTGCTCAAGGTGTAAAAGGTTCGCGCATCGAAACGCTCGCTATTATTCCCAATCGCAGTGGAAAATTTACGCTGCCGGCGATCACCGTTAACTGGTGGGACACAGTGAACCAGAAGATGCAAACCGCCATCCTGCCGGAAAAGACCCTACAGGTTGAAGATGCGCTGGGTAATATCGCGACCAGCCCCGCACCTGCACCGGCCATTGAAAGCGCTCCTGAAGCCACCCCAATTAATACCGATTTGAGCAGCACAATCCCGGCCACCCGCGTTGTCAATACTGCGCCTGTCTGGTTAATGCTTATCGCCGCGGGTCTCGGTCTGACTACTCTGCTGTTTGCCGTACTTTACTGGCGTGCACGCCGGGACCTGCAAAGCATTCATTCGTTTTATATTGCGGAAAAGACACAGGATCACCTAAGCGAAACTGCTGCCTGGAATGATCTTAAGCAAGCAGCCGCTAAAAAAGATTACCCGGCAATGCGCACCGCGTTAATTCAATGGGCGCAGGCGCACTGGCAAAATCCACAGCTGCAGAGTCTGCAAAAAATTGCCGAGCAGGCGGATAATGAAACCCTGAATGCGCAACTGAAAAAGCTGGATGAAATATTGTATGGCGGTGATGCGGGCAGCCAATGGGACAGCAGTGAATTAATTCAGGAAGTAAATAACTGCCGCCGCCAGAAACATCACCGTCAAAAGCAGCAGGATGGACTGGCACCTTTATACAAGCAGTAAAACTATAAACACAGGCCTCTCAACAAAAGGCCTCTCGCTTATGCGAGAGGCCCTGTTAATTTCTTTTCACCTGTTAAGCAAGACTCTTACTCACCACCTCATACACATCCTTGGATAATTTCGGCTCTGCAAGAACCCTTTCCAGCTCGGCCTTCATCAACCCCTGCCGCTCCGCGCCGTACTTTTTCCATTTCGTTAGTGGCATCAGCAAGCGGGACGCAATCTGCGGATTCTGCGTGTTGAGGCGAATCACCTCATCAGCGAGGAAGCGATATCCCTCAGCCTTGCCCTCCTCTACCGCGTGGAAATTAATCGCATTAGCGTTGCAGAAGGTGGAAACCAGGGCGCGGATTTTGTTGGGATTTTTTGCATCGTAAGCCGGATGCTGCTGCAGCTGTTTGACCCGCGCAAGTGTATTGGGCAAGGAACAGCTGGCCTGCACACTGATCCATTGATTGACCACCAGGGACTCATCCTGCCAACGCTGATAAAAATCTTCCAGCGCTGACGCTGCCCGAGCCTGCGCGGCGGGCGCTCGGCTGTTAACCAGTTGCCCTAACGCGGCGATACGATCCGTCATGTTATTGGCTCGCTGGTATTGCTGTTCAGCCGCATCAATCCATTCGTTATCGTCGAGTAACATCAGGTAGGCAAATGCCACGTTCTTCAGGCTGCGCGCGGCAATCGCTTCTGCCGTAGCGGCATAAGCCTGTTGATGATCATAAGCACGATAAATCCGGGCGAATTCTTCGCGCAGTGCTTCAGCGATGCTGCGCCGTACGTGCAGCCGGCCATAGTGAATTGCCTCCACATCAATGACCTCTGCCAGCTCACTTAAATAGGCTTCGGTCGGCAGTGACAACATGTAAGCCACCATGGCTTTATCCAGACTGTCGTCTTGTAACAGGCTGCGATAGGCCTCGATCAACCGAGTATCAACCGTCACCGACGCAAGATCTTTATTGCGCTGCCAGGCCTGCATCACATCGCCAATAACCTGTAGCGCCAGTTGCTGGCTGGCGTCCCAGCGGCAGAAGCCGTCATCGTCGCGGCTCATCAACAACATCAATGCTTCGCGGGAATAATCGTAATGCAGTTTCACGGGCGCGGAGAAACCGCGCAGTAATGAAGGCACAGGTTTTTCATTCACACCTTCAAATACAAAGGTGTGTTCTGCTTCAGTTAATTCCAACACCAGATGTGTGTTGTCGGCGGTTTCAAAATCCGGTGCCTGACCTTTAAGTTTTAATGGCAGGTTGCCGCCGCTGCCGAGCAATCCCATGGCGACAGGAATATGAAAGGGTAACTTATTGTGGCACTCCGGCGTCGGTGGGCAGCTTTGTTTGATGCGCAAGGTATATTCGCGGGCATCTTCATCGTAGCTGTCGGTTACATGCAAACGTGGCGTGCCGGCCTGCGAGTACCAGCGCTTGAATTGCGTCAGGTCACGACCCGAGGCATCGGCCAGTGCCGCCACAAAATCTTCCGTGGTTACCGCTTGTCCATCGTGTCGTTCGAAATACAAGTCAGTACCTTTGCGGAAATTTTCGGGACCCAATAAATTCGCCAGCATACGAATAATTTCTGCGCCTTTTTCGTAGATGGTCAGGGTGTAGAAGTTGGATATTTCGATATAGGATTCCGGCCGGATCGGGTGCGCCATTGGCCCGGCATCTTCCGCAAATTGAGCCGTGCGTAACAGGCTGACGTCTTCCACTCGCTTAACGGTACGCGAACCCATATCGGCTGAAAATTCGGCGTCGCGGTAAACCGTAAAACCTTCTTTTAAACTCAGCTGAAACCAGTCCCGACAGGTCACACGGTTGCCTGACCAGTTGTGGAAGTATTCGTGAGCCACCACACCCTCTACCCGCTGAAAACCGTCATCCGTTGTGGTTTCAGGTTTTGCCAGTACGCAGGATGTATTAAAAATATTCAGGCCTTTGTTTTCCATCGCGCCCATATTGAAATCGTCTACCGCCACGATCATAAAAATATCGAGATCGTATTCGCGGCCATAAACTTCTTCGTCCCAGCGCATGGAATTTTTTAATGAGGTCATGGCGTGGTCGCACTTATCCAGATCCTTGGCTTCGACAAAGATCTTTAAGGTCACCTCGCGGCCAGAAGCTGTCGTGAAACGGTCTTCGATGTGTTCCAGATCACCTGCCACCAGCGCAAATAAATAACTGGGCTTTTTGAAGGGATCGTGCCACGTAGCAAAATGACGACTGTCTGCCGCGTCACCCTGTTGAATTAAATTACCGTTGGAAAGCAACACCGGATAACGGCTTTTATCGGCCACAATGGTCGTAGTGAATTCACTCATGACATCAGGGCGGTCGAGATAATACGTAATCTTACGAAAGCCTTCCGCCTCACACTGCGTGCAGAACATGGTGCGGGATTTGTACAGACCTTCCAGTGAAGTATTTAATTGCGGTTTTATGTCGACCTGGGTCTGTAATACAAACTGAGCGGGCGGATTGAGCAGTGTCAGATGCTCGTCGTCCAGCTGATATTCATTCTCGGCCAGTACGCGGCCGTCGATGGCGATGCTCCGCAAAGTCATCTCACAACCATCCAGCACCAGTGTCGATGCTGCAGCTGTCGCAGCAGGATTACGCCGTAACCACAGGCTGCTCTTGACGAGTGTATGATCTTCGTAAAGATCGACATGCAGGTCGGTTTTATCAATCAGATAATCGGGTACGCGATAATCTTTCAGGTGAATTGCTTGTGGTTGTTGGATGGCATTCATAAAAAATTCCTGATCATCGTCGTGCAAAAATAGGGGGGACCGCGACCATTACAGCCATTTAATGGGCCGGGGTTCATCTGAATGATCGTGATCATCCGTACCACAATGCGTGTGCGGTTCCGGTTCAATGTAGCCGGTGTGCTGTTCTGGCGGCAGGTTTTTCTGTTCATAGGCGATCATCGCCTGCATGCACAGCTGGCGTTGCTCAGCCGACAGGCGATTGCCGTCGGGCCATTTACCCAGTTCAACGGCGCGTTTCAGATTGTGGTAAATATCCGGCGTTAAACTGGAGAGGAGTTGTTGTATATCCATAGGAAATTCCAAAACAAGTTGCGCCCGGTTTATCGAGCGGAAAATTTATTACGCGCCTGCATACCGGACAGCGCGCCAAGGATCATCCCGGCAACCAGTCCGCCCACATGCGCCGCATTCGCTACGCGACCATCAATAAACTGATCCACGATGCCGGTCATACACAACACCAGCCAGAACAACATAAAACCAATAATGCTCGCGGGTACGGTGAACAGGGGGTGCGGCGCAAACCGTGGCCGGACCCAGAGAAAACCGACCAGCGCGTAGACAACCCCGGACATGCCGCCGAACCAGGGCGAAGCCTCCCAGAAATATTGCGTGAGATTGGCGGCAACCGCGGTGACGATAAAAAACACCAGATACCCGCCCCGCCCCAGACCAAGCTCCAGGCGCCGACCGAAGTCCCACATCCACAGGCTGTTGAAGAGGAAATGGAATAGACCGAAGTGTAAAAATGCCGGGGTTATCAGGCGCCAGACCTGGCCGCCCGCCAAGGTGTCTTCGAGGGACATAAAGCTGCGCAAATCCGGAGCAACATCAACGAGCAAAAACCATAATGCCCACACTTGACCTGAGTCGGAGCGGGTGAGCAAAGCGCCAATGCCACTGAGCACAATCAGAATCAGCGTGATCGGCGTCATCCAGAAGGGAATGCCCTGCGGTTGCGGGTCCGGCTGTCGATCCACCGCGGGGTCTTCCGGTGGCAGTTGAACTTCCCCCCGCAGGAAATCGTCGATCAGCTGGCCCAACGGCTCGACAAAGTGCGGGTCTTGCACAGAGATCACCTGCCGCCCGCTTTCTTCGGTAACCCGGAAAGCCAAGCCGCGCCGGTGCAGGAAGCGTGTCAGCTCTGTTAAATCCTGATCCAGGGGCAAATGTTTTACCGCAATCCAATTCACATTGAGTCTCGATACAAAGTCAGTTGTTGTTCATGCCCCGCCGCCAGCGTGTCAGGGGTCCACATATTCCCATACATATTTGTGCGCACGCAGATGGGCTTCGCCATCCATCCGGTACGCTACCAGGCGACCGTATTTGACGGCGCTGTAATCCAGACACGCCACATTATGCGCAATGGGCTGGGGTTTACCTTTAAGCCAGTAGTGCCCGACAAACAGCGGCGGTTGATCGGCGCCGTAATTAACCATCTGCTGCCGGTCTTCGGCGGTGATGGGCGCCCGTGCAATGTCATCCGGCAAGGGGTCCGGCTGAAACAATAACTCCCCGTAAGTTTTGGGCGTGCGGACCCAGAATTTGGTGCGAAAGCTATCGCGCACATAACCGTCACTGGATACAATCTTGACGCCGTCCGGCAGGGGAAGATCCACTCCACTGGTGAGCCGCTGTTTGGTCTTGAACTCCAGCGTGCCCGGCTCGGCGGCGGTGTAGATAAAGTCCATATCGATATGGCCGCTGCCATAGCGCGCGTAATGCGCGGCAATCAGCTCGCTGTCCCAGCAGGCGTGTACCACGCGGAAACGACTGAAGTCTGCCTGTCCGCCGATCTCCAGAAACAGCGGCAGCCCTTTAAACCACTCAATAAATTCGTTCCACTCGTGGGGATAATTGGCGAACTGCTCCAGTGTCTCCGCAATCTGCCGGGTATTACGCGGGATGTGCGGGCGGAGATAATCCCGGCCGCTGCCGGGTTTAGCCGGTGTGCAATACGTAATTGCATTGAATTCATGGTTGCCGATGATCATCTGTGCACTGCCGCGTTCCACCATATCACGCACCAGATGCAATGCTTCCCGCACCCGTGGGCCACGGTCCACGATATCGCCCAGGAAGATAACCCGGCGCTTGGGATGCTGATACACACCCCCGACCTTGTGATAGCCCATGCGCTCCAGCAAGCGGCCAAGGGTCACGGCGCAACCGTGCACGTCGCCAATCAGATCGTAGCCCGATACCGGCGGTAAATTATCTACAGCGGGGTCACTCGACATAAATTACGGATTCAGCAAATGGCCACCCCACCCCAGTTTGGAGCGACAGCGTTCATAGAAATTGTGATTGAGAGGGTGGATAAGTTTCAGCATATGCGGCTTCTTTCTGATATGAATCTCGTCGGCCGCACTGACCTCAACATGGGTCTGGCCATCACAGGTCACCATGGGGATGGCCGTGTTGTGTTCACCTACGAGAATCTTGATCTCGCTGTCTCCGGCTACCACCATGGGGCGACTGCTTAAGGTATGGGGGTTCATGGGGACTAATACAATGGCGTCCAGCTTCGGATGCATGATGGGACCGCCGCCACTCAGGGCGTAGGCGGTAGAACCCGTGGGGGTTGACACTATCATCCCATCGGACCGCTGGCTGGTGACAAAATACCCATCAATATAAAGCTCGAATTCCAGCATGTGAATAAACTGGCCTGGGTGCAGCACTACATCATTAAGCGCATCGCCACTGCCAATAGCAGTACCCTGGCGCATAACCGTCATGTCCAGCAGGAAACGGTCATCCTCGGCGTATTTACCGTTCAGCACTTCCTCAACCCGGGTTTCAATGTCTTCCGGTGTGATATCAGTGAGGAACCCCAGACGCCCGCGATTGACACCCAACAACGGCACTTTGTATTTCGCCAGCGCCCGGCCGCTGCGCAGCAGGCTGCCGTCCCCACCCACCACGATGACCAGATCACAGGTCTGACCTAAGGCATCGATATTAACGATTTGCTGCGCCCCTTTTACCAGGTGCATATCGGTGATTAACGCCGCCGTCTCTGCTTCCAGTACAAAGTGCTTGCCGCGCTGCTGCAAAAAACGGATCAGGCGTTTGATGGAATAGATAGCGCGCTCGCTGTTGAGGTGGCCGATTAGTCCAACTGTTGAGAAGAGGGTCATGAGTTATCCGTTTCAGGTGCTTACTGGCCGGCCATTATAGCGGCTTCGTCCGTTGTGACGGTTGAAAAAAGCACTTGTTCCGTGGCACTAAGGTCAACAGCCACTGAAAAGTGATTGTGTGCTTATTCACAGAGAAGCTTTTTGTCAGACAAAACCTCATCACTTTTATCATACAATTACCCTGTTCAACCTTGCCTGTTGATCATTGGTGGGAGCCCTGCTTTCTTCCACGCACACTCAGTAACTCGACAATAATCATAGAGAGAGAGACTACGATGAACTTATTTAAATCTTACCTGCGCTTTGCGCTGCTTTTATTCACCTGCCCCCTCTGGGCTTCTCTGGCCTGCGCCGACGCCGAAGTTACCCGCGCCAACGGTAACTGGCTGGCGCGCGTGGACGGCAATACCGTGTATCAGGGCAGCCGCTACTTCGACGCGGTTAACGCCGCCATCAATAATATGGGTAGCGGGACTATCAATATCCGCAACTCAGGCGACAGCGGGCCGGACGGCGGCAATGTTTATGCGATCCGCCCCCGCGCCAATCAGATCCTGGATTTCCACGGGCACCAGATCAACGCAAACGGCGGTGAGCTGGTCGTGCCGATCCACTGTGACCGGCGCGATAACATCACCGTCAGAAACCTGCACGTCATCGGCAACCCGCGCTACGGCATGTGGTTTCGCGGCTGTTCCAATATCCTGCTGCAAAACATCACCATGGACCTGAGCAAAAATAACCCCGTGGGTCTGGGTATCCGGGTGGATGCGTCCACCGGACCGGCACGCAACCTCACCATTAACGGGAATATCAACATCAACGGCTCCGCCGGTCACGCCATTGAGACCTATGGGGTGGATGGCTTCACCATTGGCGATGTGACGGTCACTAACAGTGGCGGGTGCGGTTTGCTGCTCAACGATTCCCGTAACGGCACCGTGGGTAATGTGGTGGGCCACTACAACAATCTCGGCGGCGGCTATGCCACCTTCCGCGTCGCTAACGACAATGGCCCCAACGTGACGGTGAATAGTGTCTATTCACGTAACTCCGGTCGCGGCTTTTTCAGCGTTTCCGGCAGCCACGGCACGACCGTCAATTATGTGGATATTGCCAACACCAGCTCCCACGGGATTTTTCTGGAAGATGCCTCCAACACCCATGTGCTGAGTGGTTCCGTCGCCAGCGGTAACCCCAATTGCCAGCTGGTGCGCAGCAGCAATGTCAGCCTGCGGGTGGCAGGATGCAGCTCCGTCGGTACACCGCCGGGTAACTCCAGCTCTTCATCCAGCGGTGGCTCAAACAATGGCACCATCAACGGTACCTACCGCATTGTGCCGGTCCACAGTGGTAAAGCGCTGGATACGACCTGGTGCGAAACCAATGACGGCACTAATGTGCAGCAGTGGACCTGGCTGAACAACGATTGTCAGAAATGGCGAATCAGCCCAGTGGACGGTAACTTCCATCGCATCTCACCCGTGCATGCCGCGGACAAAGCGCTGGATGTCGATTCCTTTTCCACGGCGAATGGGGCCAACGTCATGCTCTGGACGTATTTGGGCAGCCCAAATCAGCAATTCCGCTTTCAGAGCGCTGGCAGCGGCCGCTGGCGCATCATCAACCGCAACAGTGAAAAGTGCCTCGATATTGACGGTAGCTCCACAGAAGACGGGCGCAACCTGATGCAGTGGGATTGCATTGCCGGTGCCCTCAATCAGCAGTTTGAGCTGGTGCGGCAGTAAGCCGGCTGCGGCCGCCGTTGCGCATTGAATCAGGGCGGTGGTCACCGTGAACGGGACGTTATCTGGCGTAAGGGTTACAATCGGCGAGACTTGAATTCAAACCGGAGCACGCCGTGATGCAGTTTCAACACCAGGTTATCCGTGATCTCGCCTGGTGCTGTTCCAGCCCACCCCTGCTGGAAAACGTCCCCGATCAAGACATTGCTGTCTGGCCGACCAATTCTCTGTATGACGCGGATTGGTTGGCCGAGCTCGATCAAAACCCTCAGCCCTTGCTCGATGAGCTGGCGCAGCTGAAAAGTACGCGTCTGGGTATTTATTACGAAGCACTGTGGCGGTTTTACTGGCAACAGCATCCTCGCTCTGCATTACTCGCACACAACTTGCAAATCACCGCTCACAATCAGACCCTCGGCGCGTTCGATTTTATCGTGCAAACCGCCGGGGCTGCCTGGCATATCGAAGCCGCGGTAAAGTTTTACCTGGGGGTACCGGGCGCTGCGCATGCCCCCAGCGAATGGGTGCAGTGGATCGGGCCTAACTGCAATGATCGGCTCGACATCAAACTCGCGCGCATGCTGGATCATCAATTGCCATTGCGTTTTCATTCAGCCAGCCAGACCGCACTGGCAGCACTTGCGCCGGAATCAAGCTGGCACAGCGCTTTATGCCTGCAAGGTTATCTGTTCTATCCGGCCCATGAGGTGATGCCCGCACCACATCATGCCCACCCCGATCATCTGCGGGGGTTGTGGTGGTATTGGAAAAACTTTACGGGGGCGGCGACGGATTACTGGATGATTCTGCCGCGCCATCAATGGCTGTCGCCGGCACAAACCGGCGATATTCATGCGTTATTGACCGGAGAAAATCTGCAGCAGTATTTAAATCACTGGGTAGGCGACCGGGAACGGCCGCAATTAATCGCGGCCATGGAGAAAAATAACGGGGTCTGGCAAGAAAAACTGCGCGGCTTCGTGGTTCCGGATCACTGGCCCTGGACCGAGACACCATCGCGCAATACATAGTTGTGAGGATCATCCAGCAAGGTTTGCCAGCGGGATTGACTGAACAACGGCGGGCAATCTGCCAGTGCCAGCGCTTTATAACCTTGCTGCGTCAGTAAATGCGCCGCCGCACGGCTGCGCCGTCCGGTATCACAATAAAAGATATACAGCTTGTCCTGAGCAAGTAAACGCGACTTGATGCTCAAGACCCGCAAAGGAATATTTACCGCCTGCCGCACATGTTTTTCGCTGTACTCTTCTTCGCTGCGCACGTCCACCGCCACTGCGCCTTGTGCAAGGGCCTCGTCGAGCTGATTGAGTTCAAGGGAAGCAACTACCGGTTCTTTCAGCAAGCGATAAAAATCCTGTTTTTCAAGACGCATCAGCACCCCATCGGTCCGCATGGTTACCGAGGCGTTACGCACGGTTTCATTCACCAGTGCATCTTCCCCGAAACACCGCCCGACACTGATGTCCGCAACATGCTGCCATTGGCCCGCACAATTGCGGGTTACTTCCGCGTCGCCTTCTTTGATGAAAAAACACTGATCTCCTACTTCGCCCTGGCGCAGAATCACGTCCCCGGCATACACCACCTGTGGGGTCAGATGGGTAAAAATATGTTCAACGTTATGCGGCGGCACTTTGAAGAATAAATTGGACTTCAACACCGTCATCATCCAGTCCACGTCTTCATCAAGATCGCGCTGGCGGGAGATAACCAGCTGGAGGTATTCGGCTACCTCGCTCCAGGTCAGTAGTTTGTCCAGCTGCTCGCTGTCGATACGCAACAGGTTGCAATCCGTTTCCGCCACGGCAGTACACAAACGCGGCTGATGATGGGCAATGGGCATGAGCGATGAACGCCCTTTGATCAGCGTCTTACTGCCATCTTCCGCTATCAGTGCAACATCGCCATGCAAAAGATAAATATGCTGACCATCGTATTGGCCAGTGGAAAACAGGGTCTGTCCGGCAAAGGCAACATCCACCGCTGCATCATCAAGCAACGCCAGTAGATGGCTCTCACTCATGTCTTTTAGCGGCACCAGGGTGCGGGTTAAGTTCATATCGAACTCAATGCGGGAGGGAACAGGGTTGTTGTGTGCGTGCATGATACGACTTTGCCTCTCACTTCCAGCTTTAAACACCCACGGCTTCTTACGCTTCAGGTCGTCACTGGAGCCAGTTATTCGTTTTTCTGGTTATGTTGTTGATCTTCCTTGATCCCTGGCTACCTTTAACGGGCTCCGCGCCACAACGTAATGACGCGCTGTCTTACACGGAGGGGGCTGGAAAGCCCCGCCGTCCCTGCAACCCGCCGGTATGTACCGCCACCAGCCGCGTACCTGGCTTCCAATAATCTTGTGCGGCAAGTTGGGCCATACCCCAAAACATCTTCAAACTATAGACCGGATCCAGAAATATGCCGGTTTCTGCTTCAAAGTCGCGCCAGAACCTGACCAGCATGGGCGGTAATTTCCGGGCGTAGCCACCGGCATGATAACCGTTAATCAGACGCCATGGGGCGCCTGATGCTACATCAGGATATGACAATAAGAGATGGGAGCGTAAGGAAAGACAGGCCTGATGCACCTGGGCAATATCCCGCCCAAGGTTGCCTGCGCCTTTCAATACCGAGAACCCGATGGCAGGTTTACCGGCGGGCAAAGCACTGGCAATACCGGCCAGGGTGCTGCCAGTACCACAGGGAACGCAGACCGCGTCGAACTCGTTTTCCAGGCTGGCCGCAATAGCCCAGCCAATCACGGCCGCGCCGCGTGCACCGTCAAGATTCGCCCCACCTTCCGGAACCAGCAGGAAATCCCCGTAGGCATCCCGCAGACGGCCCCGCAGGGCCTCAGCTCCTGCACGATATTCGGCGCGGGAGATAAAACACAATTGCATCCCCCAGGCTTCGGCATCTTTCAATGTGGGACTGAGGTTGGCTGGACGTTCGCCGCGCACGACACCAACAGTGCGGATACCCGCAGCATGGCCCGCCGCCGCCAGTGCATATAGATGATTGGAATAGGTTCCGCCAAAACTCAGCAGCTGGCCAACGCCACTCTGGCTCGCGGCTTGGAGGTTATAGAAGAGTTTGTAGAATTTGTTGCCGCTCTGGTGAGGGTCGATAAGGTCATCGCGGCGCAGGATCAGCTGGATACCCCGTTCATTAAGAAGCCTCCAAGGTACGACTTGCATAGGTACATCCAATGCACGCTGATGCAATACATCCAAGTTCCCGCCCATCGTTACCTCAGCCTCAAACATCAACTTTTAGCAAAAACTGTCGGAGCCTAGCGCCGTTCGGCAACCAGTTGATGCGGCAACACCTGATGTTGATCACAACGATCACTTTCACCCTCATGGAATTCCGACGGCGTGGCCACGCGGGTTAGCGGTTTGTTGCAGGTCTGCCCGCGATGATCAATGCCGCCACAGCGGGGTGTCTGATAATGAGCCAGCCAGGCCGCGTAAAGCGGTTCGGCTACGCCGCATTTGGCTGCGACGTAGGCTTGAGAGTTGTCGAGATAAGCACCAACATCATCCAGCGGTATAGCGATATTGCCCGCCCCGGGGTGAAAGGCAACAAAATTGATGCCCGCCCGGGCAAGCCGGCCGAGCAGCTGATCACTGCCGTTGTTCAACAGTGCCTGATTTTCACGGCGCAGATGCGCAATTTCATCGCGCAGATTTTTTTCCTGTTCGTGACGGTAGAAGAGTTCTACCTCACGCATGTCGAGTTTTTCCTGCAGCTCTGCTGTGACGGTTTTAAGCCGCGCTTCCATCTCCATGGCAAAGTTTTCCTGCAATGCCTGAACCTGGCTGCTCTCATCCATCTGCGCTGCTTTCAGTTTATGGCTGAAATACTCACGCACGCCTTCGATTTTCTGCAGCTGCACATCCAGATCTTCTTTCAATGTGCGATTGCGCTCATCCAATTCCTGATTAGCTTTTTGCAACTCAAGCAATTCCTGCTGATAGGACCGCAACCGCTTCTGGTGTTCCTGCTGGATAGCCTGGATGCGGATTTTCTGCTGGTTTTCGAGGGTCGCAATGCGCAGGCGTTGCTCTTTGATGACGTGCGCGAGCCGGTCGCGCAGTTCCTGGGAATAATGTTGATGCAGTTTCTGCTGGATTTTTTCCTGGATTTTCTGCTCACGCCGCTGCTCTTGCGCGCGCTGTTCCGCCTCGAGCGCTGCGGCCCGGTCAGCCGCTGCAGTTTTGAAGATCAAACCCAGGCGATTTCGTTTAACAGCTTTGCGCATCAACACAAAACTGTTGCAGCCCGGCTGCATCTGCGGGTCCCACAGATTATTGCGCTGCCACTCGATCGGACATTGACTGAAGCAGGCCAACCGAATAGTGCCCGCACCCAGGTCCGGGCCACGGGCCGCCGCTTCAACCAGTTGTTGCAGCGGTACATTCCAGCGGCGGTCAATCATTCCCCGAACATCAAACTCCAGCACAAAAAAAACAGCAGCGGTAATGCACAACCGGGAATTAATGCGCACGTATACCGCTTTGGCCAGCTTACCCGCATAGTCCGGAACCGGAATGAAGCCATCGAGAATCGCTTCGAATTCTGAATAAAGCATCTCGCGAGCTATATGGTCGCCGTCGAACAGAAATACCGCTTCTAACTGTTCAGAGGAGTGGGTCTGCATAGAATCGATCCAGCCTGCGCTGTGGAGAAGAGCGTTGAATGCCTGTCAGTATAAGTCAGATCTCAAATCCACGTGGCGGGAAGATCCTTACGAAGCCATATTCAACGGGATTTGCGACTTGTCCGACGGAATTATGGTGTGCAGGTCGAGTTCCCGCTGTGACCCGCTCGGCAGTTTACTTGCATTGCTAATAGATGAAGAGTCGGGGACAGAGAGGGAAATCTAACGGAATGGCGGGGGAAAGCGGGGGGCGAGCGCGCAGCACCAGGCTGCTTCACTCGCATCAGATATCAGAGTAATCCTCTGATACGTCATCGTCGCTGTCGTCGTAACAGACATCCAGCAGCAGGTCTTCAATATAATCTTGCATGGTAAGACTCCTTGGTTAAATCACCGGTTGCACTTCTTGCAACCTGGTCATGTGACATCTCAAAAATGAAAGGATTCCCTTCCGCCGTTCAATCCAACGAATCCAGATTAACGGCCATTAATGACAGTTTCGTGTATCGCCGGAGTATTTAACCGCCGGAATGAGAAAAAACAGGAGGAAAAATCGGAAGGGAGAAAAATAAAAGCCCCGCATAAGCGGGGCTTTTAGAGGAATTCGTGGCGGACCGGACGGGACTCGAACCCGCGACCTCCGGCGTGACAGGCCGGCATT
>CAYUVQ010000004.1:0-52359 GCA_964448175.1 uncultured Cellvibrionaceae bacterium
TTTGGCTTTTGAGTCACGCCAGCAAGTCATGTAGAATGCGCGCCTACTTTTAATCCGACAGAACCCGCTGACCGACCGGTAGAATCAATAAGCCCTCTATGGAAATCAATCCTTTACTCAATACCTTGAAAGACCTTGCTGAGCGCACCCGTGTGCTTAGGGGGTATCTTTGACTACGATCACAAGAAAGAACGCCTGACCGAAGTCGAAATGGAACTCGCGGAGTCCGCCGTGTGGGACAATCCCGAGCGGGCTCAGGCCCTTGGCCGCGAACGTTCCTCCCTCGAAACCGTTGTGAAAACCATTGAAGCGCTGCAATCCGGTATTGCGGATTGTCGCGAGCTGCTCGATATGGCGGTTGAAGAAGATGACCAATCCAGTGTTGACGATGTGGCTGCTGAGCTGGATCGGCTGGACGAGCAATTGCAGGAGCTGGAGTTCCGGCGCATGTTTTCGGGTGAAATGGACCCGAACAACGCCTTCCTTGATATTCAGGCCGGCTCTGGCGGTACCGAGGCGCAGGACTGGGCGGAGATGGTGTTGCGCATGTATTTGCGCTGGGGGGAAGCCAAAGGTTTTAAAACGACCCTGGAGGAAGTGTCGGAAGGTGAGGTCGCGGGTATAAAAAGCGCCACCATTCGCTTCGAGGGGGAGTATGCCTTTGGTTGGCTGCGCACAGAGACTGGCGTCCATCGTCTGGTACGCAAGTCGCCATTTGATTCTGGCAACCGCCGCCATACCTCGTTCTGCTCGGTGTTTGTTGCGCCAGAGATCGATGACAACATTGAAATTGAAATTAACCCTGCCGATCTGCGCATTGATACTTACCGTGCCAGTGGGGCCGGTGGTCAGCACGTCAACAAGACTGACTCGGCCATCCGGATCACTCACATTCCCACAGGAATTGTGGTGCAATGCCAGAGCGAGCGGTCCCAGCACCAGAACCGTGATCAGGCATACAAGATGTTGCGGGCGCGGATGTACGAGCAGGAGATGCTCAAGCGCAACGCGGACAAGCAGGCGATGGAAGATAACAAAGCTGACATTGGCTGGGGCAGCCAGATCCGCTCTTATGTACTGGATGACGCGCGTATCAAAGATCTGCGCACCAGCGTCCAGACCAGCAACTGCCAGTCCGTGTTGGACGGTGCGCTTGATCAATTTATTGTCGCCAGCTTGAAAGCGGGTTTATAACCATCCGCTTTGTCACGACACACCCTTTCACCCTTTAATCACTGAAACCCGAACCATTATGAGCAACGACACTACGCAACTCCAAGGCCAGGCCCAGGACGAAAACAAATTGATCGCAGAGCGCCGCAGCAAGCTGGAGGCGATTCGTGAGAAAGGCAATGCCTTTCCCAATGATTTCCGTCGCGAACACAAAAGTGTAGAGCTCCAGCAAGCCTATGGTGAAAAGACCAAGGAAGAGCTGGAAGCCTTGGGCAAGGTGGTTAGTGTGGCGGGGCGCATTATGGCGAAGCGCGGTCCGTTCATGGTGTTGCAGGATGGCGATGGCACCATCCAACTGTATGCTGACAAGCAGGCTCAGGAACACATCAAGGACACTTGGGGGTTATGGGATATCGGCGATATCGTCGGAGCAAAAGGTGCCTTACACAAATCGGGTAAAGGCGACCTGTACGTCAACCTTGAAGAATACCAACTGCTGACTAAATCCCTGCGCCCCCTGCCTGATAAATATCACGGCCTGAGCGATCAGGAGATCCGATATCGCCAGCGTTATGTGGATCTGATTGTAAACCCCGAAGTGCGCGATACCTTCCGTCTGCGTTCCAAGTGCATCGACTTCATCCGTCGCTACATGAACAGCCGCGACTTTATGGAAGTCGAGACACCCATGCTGCACGTGATTCCCGGTGGCGCATCAGCCCGGCCTTTTGTGACACATCACAACGCGCTGGATATCGAAATGTTTCTACGGATCGCGCCGGAGCTTTATTTAAAGCGTCTGGTTGTTGGTGGATTCGAACGGGTATTCGAGATTAACCGTAACTTCCGTAACGAAGGCACCTCCACCCGGCACAACCCTGAATTCACCATGATGGAGTTTTATCAGGCGTACGCAGACTACAAAGACCTGATGGATCTGACCGAAGACATGCTGCGTAAACTCTGTCAGGAAGTCATGGGGACCACGACCTTGACCTACCAGGACAGCGTGTACGACTTCGGCAAACCTTTTACGCGTTTGTCAGTATTTGATGCGGTGCTGCAGTACAACCCACAAATTTCCCGCGAGCAATTAAGCACTCTTGAAGGCGCGCGTCAGGCTGCACGTGATCTTAAGATCAAGATTAAAGACACTGATGGCTTGGGCAAAGTCCAGATCGAAATCTTCGAAGAAACGGTCGAGCATAAACTGGATCAGCCGACGTTTATTACTGAATATCCCATTGAAGTCTCGCCATTGGCTCGCCGCAACGACCAGAATCCTGCCGTCACTGATCGCTTTGAATTCTTTATCGGCGGGCGTGAGTTAGCCAATGGTTTCTCCGAGTTAAACGATGCGGAAGATCAGGCTGAGCGTTTTATGCAGCAAGTGCGTGAAAAAGATGCGGGCGATGATGAAGCCATGCACTTTGATGGCGATTATGTGCGTGCCTTGGAGTACGGCCTGCCGCCAACGGCAGGTGAGGGCATAGGTATTGATCGACTGGTGATGCTTTTCGCTAATGCCCCGTCCATCCGGGACGTGCTGTTGTTCCCGCACATGCGGCCGGAATAATCTTTCATAAGGATGATCCTGTGGCGCCCACCGGGCGCCACAGTTTTTTATAGATGGGCAATTAGGCCGATTGTTGATCGTGACTCTGTGGGCCGTTTAATTGCTGCTCGACAGGCAGGCTGATCTCAACGGTGGTATGAGCAAACGGGCAAGCAAACGATAACGAATAAGCTAAAAGCTGAAGCGGCTCTGAAGTCGCTTTGCCGTACAGGCGGTCGCCGACTATAGGATGCCCAAAGCTTGCCAGATGGCGGCGAATCTGATGTTTCCGACCTGTTTCAATATGAATGTCGAGCAGCACGCGCGATCGGGCCTCGTCAGTCTGTAGCGGATAAATATGCGTGATGGCCACTTTGCCATCCAGTGCGTCATCAATTGTCACGCCTTCAGCGGGAACCGCCGGTAATCCAGTGACCCAGGCTTGATAGTGTTTGCGGATCGCTCTTGACTGGAACAGCTGTGACAGGCGCGCAGCGCTCTGTTGATCGTGAGCAAGCAGGACCAGACCGGCGGCATCTGCATCCAAGCGGTGCACCAGAAAACATTCGCGCTTGGGCTGACCATGAACTTCGACCCAGCGCAACAGACTGCAATGATCGCCCCACTGTGAACCCTGGGACAACATACCGTGCGGCTTGAACCAGATGCTGTAGCGGTTAGCATCATGGATTAATTGCGCAGCATCGGGTTTACGTGCGAGCACCTGCTCGTCATAAAAGAGTTGAAGTTTACAGCCTTTATTCAACACCTTGGTCGCCCGGCGTAGGCGCAGTGTTTTACCTTTCAGGGTCCACCAGACGGCACCTTTATTCATGGCATCTTTAATGCGTTGACGGGAAAGGCCGGTGCCATCAGCAAGAAGATCCAGTGCCGTTTGGCCGGCATTTTCCACAGTAAACGTGAAAGCTCTGGGTGATGAGTGATCGGGCATACAAATATTTCACAGAATTTATAAAGGGTATAAGCGTGGCTGAAAAGGCAACAATCTGTAAAGCAAATATTACGCTGTCGGACATGGATCGCCATTATTACGGCGACCTGAATTTGACTATCGCGCAACACCCATCGGAAACCGCCGAGCGGATGATGGTTCGCCTGCTGAGCTTCTGCTATCGCGCGGCGGATAATCTGGCTTTTACGCGGGGCCTGTCTTCCGCCGATGAACCGGATCTCTGGCTGAAGTCAGACGACGGTCGAATCCTGGAATGGATCGAGGTGGGGCAACCGGCACCGGACCGACTAAAAAAAGCCCAAGGGGTCGCGCAACAGGTATTGGTGTTCGCCTATGGTCGGGGGATGGATATCTGGTGGAAAAATCATGCGGCGGCGATTCAGGCCCTGAGCAAAGTGAAGGTTTATTATTTTGACGCGGTGGAATTGCAAGACTTAACAAAACTTGCCGCAAAAGCAATGAACCTCACAATTTCTATCACTGAGGCTATCGCTTATATTTCCAGTGCAGATCACAATATCAATGTAAGTCTGCGCGATATGTCTTGATCTGCTGCTTGAATTTTTTGCTTCTTCCCCCAGGGTTAAATCCATTGAGGGCCAGCGGCATCTCATCAACTAAATTTGTTATCAAAGTCAGGATCTATCTATGAATATCGTCGACATTACGCTTGAAAATGCTCAGCAGCTGTTAATTGATGAGTCGTTTACACGCCCCGTTCTCGTCGATTTCTGGGCGGACTGGTGTGGACCATGCAAATCATTGATGCCTATTCTTGAAAAACTGGCCACCGAATATCAGGGAGCATTTTTGCTCGCCAAGGTTAACGCTGATGAACAGAATATGATTGCAGCACAGTTTGGTGTGCGCAGTTTACCAACGGTAATGTTGATTAAAGATGGGCAGCCACTGGATGGGTTTACCGGTGGGCAGACGGAAATTTTCGTACGACAAATGCTGGAAAAACATTTGCCCAAAGCGTGGGAAAAAACCGTGCAAGAGGCTGAAAATTTTCTTGCCGCCAGTGATTTTACCGCTGCGTTACCACTGTTGCGCCAAGCAGCAGATGAGTCCGGTCAACAAGCCAATATCGTCATTCTTCTGGCCAAAACGCTGGTTGAATTGAATCGCATTGAAGAGGCAGAAGAGCTGCTTACCCGCGTCAAAATGGTCGATCAGGACGTAATCTTTCAGCAGGTGCTCGCGCAGCTTCAGCTAAAAAAGCAGGCCGCAAAAACACCAGAAGTTACCGCACTGGAAGCCGCATTAGAAAAAGATCCAACCAATTTGGAGCTTACTTATCAGTTAGCCGTACAGCTAAATCAGGAAGGTTATTATCGCAAAGCATTGGAATTGTTGTTGCAGATTCTGCAAAAAGATCGCCAGTTTTCCGATGGTGCCGCTCGTAAAACAATGACAGATATTCTTGCGGCTTTAGGCAAAGGAGATCCGCTCGCCGTCGAATTCCAGCGCAAATTATTTACATTGCTTTACTAGGGCTTGATTGGTCGATAGACCAGAAAACCGTTACACTCTTTTCAATATCACCGTCAATCTACGGCAGGTTGACTGCAGCATTAATGACATTGCGGTATCCATAGCTGCTGGTCATTAGCTGAATTGCAGCTGTCGTTCGATTGGAAAGGGTAAGTGGTTTCAGGTGATAGAAGTAATCCAGCACGACACATGCAAGCATCAAAGCAGCTATAAAAGTCGCTATAAAAAGCAGCTACAAAGAGCGTTATACAGAGGAAATAAATAATGGTGAAAACCTGCAAGATCGCAGTCTTCATCGCCGTCGCAACACTTGCAGCCAGCCTGATCGTCGCGTGCAGTAAATCGGATCAACACGCGTCCGGTGCTGCCATGTGTCATCTGCCGCTTTTTGTGCAGCAACAAGGCGATAAATACATGATCAAGCAAGGCGAACTCACCATGGAAATTAACCCGGCGGTGGGTGGCCGCATTTCTTCTTTGAAACATGGTCGACACGAGTTACTCATTACCCAGGAGCTGACCAGCTCCATGCTGTGGGGCAGCATTCTGTGGTCAAGCCCTCAGAGTGAGTGGGGCTGGCCGCCGGTAGAAGTGCTGGACCATAAACCCTATCGCGTTTCGGTTGAAGATAATCAGTTGGTATTGACGAGTGAGGTGGACCCTAAAACCGGCTATCAATTTGTAAAAAGCCATCGGATCAGTCCGCAAAACGATGCGTTTATCGTGACCTATTCCATCTACAACCATTCAGGTGAAGCAAAAGCGGTGGCACCCTGGGAGTTAACCCGGGTCCCCACCAGCGGTATCGTATTCTTCCCCAGTGGCGAGCGTGAGTTGGAAAGCGGTATTTTTTACCCCATGGAGATCCAGAAGATTGGTGATATCAGCTGGTTCTTGTATGACGCTCAAAAAATTCGCGATGACCACCATAAGCTGATGACCGACAGCAGTGAAGGCTGGCTGGCTTATACGGACCGCGGTTATTTATTGGTGAAAGAAGTCGCGGATGTGCCAAGTGAATTGATCGCGCCTAATGAAGGCGAAGTTGAATTATTTACAGACGCACACAAAACCTACCTCGAACTGCAGCAGCAGGGCGGTATGACCATGCTTCAGCCCGGTGAGCACCTGGACTGGGAGGTGACCTGGCATGTGAAAAAGCTACCGGATGACATTTCAGTTTCGGTGGGCAGTCAAGAACTGGTGAATTACGTTCGTTATTTACTGAACGACTAGTAGAGCAGTGGCTCGCAAGTGAGCCGCTGTACGCCTGCCTTTTTGTCATAACATCATGTGTTTTAATCACTGCTCCCCGCAGTAACTGCCTACTCTTCATCCCCTGGAAACCTCTTTTTTCCTTCCTTCAATTTCGCTTAACCCAAGCGAATGAAAAAATGACTTTTTTGTTTTGAAAAAAATTCTACCCATTTGTGCAATTTTCAATAATGGCGACACAAGGTTGCGCCCAAACCCCCGGAAATACGGCGTTTTCAACATTGGCATCCCCTTTGCAATAACACACGCAGCCAGGTAATTCAGAAGTCCGATTTCATCGAGAGTCTTCCTAAGCCTGGGGTAACACAGAGTATTTATTCAGGTGAGCCAGTGTGAACACCGTCTTTGCACTGACTTATAGTTCCGGGTCATTTTGAGGTCATAAGCCATGTCTGAACTTCAGTATCCAAGCCAGTATGCTTCAGAAAAATTCCAGGGAGTTAAAGCGACTCGTTTTTCTCAGGATCTTTATTCTCCTAAACAAAATCACTTTATGGCGGTACTGCCGGTCAATGACTATGTGCGCATGTTGCCTCACATGGAGCTGGTCTCCATGAGCGTGGGTGAAGTGGTCCAGGAAGCGGGTATGCCAATCGAGTGGATTTACTTCCCGATCACCAGCGTTGTGTGCCTCGGCTACATCACCGAGAATGGTGCATCACCTGCGGTGGGTCTGGTAGGCAACGAAGGTTTCGTAGGAACGGCCTTTGTAATGGGCAGCGAGTCTTCTTCTACCCGCGCCGTAGTACAAAGCGCTGGTCTGGGTTATCGCATCCGTGCCAGCCTGGTGAAAAAAGAATTGCAACGTAACGGCGAGTTTATGCGCATGGCGCTGTTGTATTGCCAAGCGTTTATCACCCAGATCTCACAAACCGCTGTGTGCAACCGTCTCCACTCCGTGGACCAGCAGTTGTGCCGTTGGCTGTTGATGAGTATGGATCGCCTGGCAGTCAACGAAATTCATCTTACCCATGAACTGATCGCCAATATGCTGGGTGTGCGCCGTGAAGGTGTGACTCAGGCGGCGGGCAAGCTGCAGGCCAAAGGTTACATTCAGTACAGCCGCGGCAAGATTCGCATCCTGGATCGCGCTGGCATTGAGTCTGAAGTGTGCGAATGCTACGGCGTTGTGAACAGTGAATATGTTCGCCTGCTGCCACGCAAACCACAGGTACCGGTCGCGCTGCCGCAAACACGCAAAATCGCAGCCAGTGCCGCACGTGTTACCAGCATTAATTCACGGTCTCAAGAAGCGTCTCTGATTGCAGAAGGTGCGGCACGCAAAAATAATGACGATTCGCAACGGTATGCGCGCGCGCGATAAGCAGCGCAGGTCGTGATGGAATTCCGGTGAGCTTTTCTTTTGGAATCTTCCCGGAAAGTAATGGAAAAATATATAGGCCAATCAGATTTCAAGGATGATTACTAAACACTATTAAGGATGAGAAGCGAGAGAAGCGGAAGGGAAGTCTGCGCGATGATTGGTTTAAGAGGATATGGCAAGAAAAAGGAAGACGTTAGGAGAGAGATTGACGACTCGAGTCGATGATTATCTCAACACACAGGCTTTCGGAAATGCAGGGACGCATCCAGCCATGGATTGCCACGCATTGATTCAAGACCCTCTGCATTACCCCCACATTGCTTTAATTCATACCTGCTTCAGCTTTCGCATTTTCTCTTATTGATTTCAACGCTGGTTAAAACTCCATATGTTGAACGCCTTCCTCAGCAGCTTGCTCCTCTATAGCTTTTTCTCGTTCGGTTTTCTCCAGGGCAGCGTTCAGTGCGGATAAATCCAATGGTTTCACCAGGTGATCATCAAATCCAGCTTGTTCAGCACGCAGCTGGTCAGGCTGATTGCCGCTCAACGCAATAAGCAAAGCATCTTTTAATCCAGCTTCGCGAAGCTTAGTGGCCAGGCTGTAGCCATCAATATCCGGCAAGTTGATATCCAGTAGCACCGCAGCGGGTTGTAGAGAGCGCAACAATTCCAGCGCTTCCGCACCACTTTTAGCAGCGAAGACCTGCCAGCCCAGGTGCTGGAGTAACAAGGCCGTGGCTTCCCGCGCATCCTGATTATCCTCCACCAGCAGAATCTGTTTTTCCGTGGTCAACGCTTGTGGTTGATGTTTAGGCTGGCTTTGTTGCAGGAGTTTTTGAATGCGCGTCAGCAGGGTGGCTGCATCAATAGGTTTGCTCAGGTAATCATCGCAGCCGGCTTCAAGACATCGTTCCCGTTCACCACGCAGGCTGGCTGCCGTCAGGGCCAGAATCGGTTTTTTATAGCCTTGCTCGCGCAACATTCGTGTTGCCGATAATCCATCCAGCACGGGCATTTGGGAGTCCATGATCAGCAGATCAAAACCATCACCTTCAGCTTCTTTTTGCTGGACCAGATCAATAGCTTCCTGGCCATCGCTGGCATAGGAAATGCGCCCACCGAAGCTTGTGATGAGATGGCCTAACAGCATGCGGATATCGGGCAGGTCATCCGTTATCAGGACATGACCTTTAAAGCTGAGTGCTTTAGATATGGTGGTGACATCAAGGCCGCTGTGCGTATCCAGTGGTTTGCGTTCAACCTTTTCCAGGTCGCCAGGATTGATGTAGAGCGTGAATACACTGCCGACGCCTGGCTGGCTCTTTACAGTGATGTTTCCGCCGAGGCACAGCGCCAGTTGACGGCTGATAGCCAGCCCGAGTCCGGTGCCTTGCTGCCTGCTGGTGAGGGTGTTAGTCACTTGCGTGAAGGGTTTGAACAAGCGGTCGAGATTGTCTTTGGAAATGCCGATGCCGGTGTCGCGAATAGAAAAGCGCAGATAAACTTTATTACGCACATGAGCTTCGGCGATATATAAAGAGACTTCACCTTCTTCAGTAAACTTAATGGCGTTACCTAAAAGATTGAGCAGGATCTGGCGCAGCCGCGTGGGGTCAGTTTTGATCCTCACCGGTAATGAGGTTCTTGCCACGACATTTAGCCGCAGATTTTTATCCTGCGCATTTACCGAAATGAGTGAACAGATTTCATTTACAAAACTGTGCAGGTGCACATCAAGCTGTTCGATCTCCAGTTTGCCGGCTTCGATCTTGGATAAATCGAGCACGTCATTTAAGAGGCTGAGGAGGTGCCGGCCGTTGCGTTTGATGATCTGTAAATGGTTTTTATCTGGCGCCTCATCGGCTGCCAGCAGCAGGTCGGTGTAGCCCAGAATAGCAGTCAATGGCGTGCGGAGTTCGTGGCTCAGGTGTGCAAGGAATTCGCTCTTGGAACGGTTTTCAGTCTCGGCTCGCAGTCGCTCAACGCGTTCTGCTTCCATCTCGCGGCGGGTGAGGGCATAGCGAATTGCCCGAGCCAACCCTTGTGCATTTAATTGTGATTTGACCAGATAATCTTCCGCCCCCGCGTTCAAAGCTTCCTGGTCGAGCTGTTTGTTATCCTGCCCCGTCAGCATAATGATAGGGCCTTTGAATCCGAGCTTGGGCGCTTCGCGCAGTAAGGATAATCCGTCCTCAGATCCGAGGCGGTAATCCATCATGCACAAATCGTGATTGTTGCGCGCGAAATGCTTACGTGCTTCCTGTGGGGTAGAAGCCCAGGTCAGTGAATATTCGCCGGAGATAATATCTTCCAGCAGACCTTGCGTCAGGACGTAATCGTCTTCGTCATCCTCCACGAGCAACAATTTCATACCTTGTGTGATAAGACCCTGACTCATTGACAATACCAACGCGTGTCGCGATTTCAGTAAATGGAATTTAGGAGCTGTGGCTTACAGTAGGATGTAAGTTTTTTCATAAACTCAACCATTGCGCAAAAGGTAACAGGTTTGGTTTGATAAAACGCTGCCCCCAGATCATGACTGTATTGCAAATCTTCCTGTGAGTTCGAAGTCGTAAGTATGACGACTGGAATCTCTTCCAGGTGCGGATCTGCCTTTAACTCGGCCAACACCTCGCGCCCGTCTTTGCGTGGCATATTCAAATCCAGAAGAATCAGCCCGGGCCGGGGGGCCGGCTTGTTTTTATAGCTGCCTTCGCCGCGCAGATAGTCCATCAGTTCGACACCATCTTTAACAAAGCGCATGTGGTAAGTTTCTTTGCTTTCCAATAATGCCTCGTGGGCGAGCAGACGATCATCTTCGTCATCATCAGCCATGAGTACGACAAAAGGGTTATTACCTGAAGGCATGATGTGTTCCTGTACTGGTATAAAGTTGTGCAGCATCTTCCTGACGCAAGGGGAGACGGACGATAAACGTTGCGCTTTTCCCGGGAACACTGCTGGCCTGAATTCTACCGTGATGATGTTCTACGATTCGGCGACAGATTGATAAACCAATACCGGTACCCGGGTATTCATCCTTTCCATGCAGGCGTTGAAAGGGTGTGAAGATCCGATCAATAAATTTTTCATCGAAGCCGATGCCATTATCAATGACTTGCATTTCAAACCAGCCAGCATCGGTAGCGTCTTCCTCGGGCAATATAATGCGCGTATGAATATTAATTACGGGAGTTCGATCTGCTGGAACGAACTTTATGGCATTGCCCACCAGGTTTTGCAGTAGCTGGCGCATCTGTGTCGGGTCAGCCTCAATGGTGGGTAAGGGGTCTGCGTTTATTTCAGCCCCTTTGGCCTCGACGGTGACATAAAGATCTTCGAGAACATCTTCCAGAATTTCCTGCAGGGAAACCTGTTCAAACTTCTTGGCCTGACTGGAGATTCTGGAGAACGTCAGAAGATCTTCGATCAGGCGGGACATGCGCGCAGCAGCCAGCTGCATACGGCGAATATAATCCGCGCCTTCACCCAGCTGGGCTGCATATTTCTGTTCTAGGCGATCACCGAAGGAGCGAATCTTACGCAAGGGTTCCTGCAGATCGTGGGACGCGACAAAAGCAAAATCCTGCAGCTCGCGGTTACTGCGCTGCAGCTCCACGGCGTAGCGTTCCAGCGCCAGTGTCCGGTCAGCCACCAGCGCTTCCAGTTTTTCTGCGTCTTCGCGTTGTTTCTTCAACGCCCGCCCGACCAGCACAAAAATAATACCGGCGAGAATGAGCCCGAGAACCGTCGCAAAAATCTGTGTGATGATGACTTGTTGCTGAACCTGATTAGCTTCGGCCCGTTGTTGTTTAAGTCTGTCGTAGGCGGTCTGTTGTAATTCGCTGACCAGGGAGCGGATTTGCCGCATCAGCGAATTGCCTTCATCGGTCAGGAATAACTTTAATGCCGCGCCTTCTTTATGTTGCTTGCGCAGCTGAATGGTTTTTTCCATCTCCTGCAGTTTGGCCTGGGTCAGTTGAATCAAGGTAAAAATACGCGGGCGCTGCGTGGCGAGGTTCGACTCAAGCTCCAGCAACTGATTCAGATGCACGTTGATCTTTTTGATGGCGATGTCATAAGGCTCCAGGTAAGAGTCTTCGCCCGAGATCAGGAAGCCGCGTTCCCCAGTCTCTGCATCCTGAATAGCAGAAAAGGTATCTTTGATGATGTTGAGCGTGTTAAGTGTTTTGTGAACCTTATCCTCATTGGTAATGAGCGTGAGTATGGCGTGGTAGGAGATCACACCATTGGTCAATAGCAGCGCCAGCATAAGACAAAAGCTCGCGAGCCAGCTGTAGCTGGGGAAAATTATGCGCGATGAAAAAAGCGTCATGCAATTACCTGGTCTTAAGTCGGCGGACTCAGCTCGTTGAGCAGTGCAGCACAGCGTTTACATTCCTGCAGGATGCGCTCAAGACTCATCAGAATCTCACTCGGGTCCTGTTGTTTCTGGAGCTGCAACCGGGCAAGTTCAGCATTGACGGATATCGTGTTTAGCGGATTACGCAGCTGATGAGCTATGTAGGCAAGCTGGTCTTGTGAATTATTCATCGTTCAACCTCGTCCTGCAGTTGCTTTTCATAATTATTCAGGCGGTTATAAAGTGTTTTGAGGCTCACGCCCAGCATCTCGGCAGCCCGGGGTTTATCACCGTCAACCTGTTCAAGGGTGAGGGTGATGAGTTCGCGCTCCACCTCTTCAATCGTCTTACCAGGAATCAGCCCTTGCGTCTTTTTACGCTCACGCGCAAAAGGTGAAGCAAGTTCTGCGGGGAGGATCAACTCGCTGCTCTCAGGGTCGCTCATAATAAAGGCACGGTGGATAGCGTGGCGCAATTCACGCACATTGCCGGGCCAGTCGTAATGGGTTAACCGCTGCAGCGATTCCTGACTTAAAGAGAGGTTACAATCATTCTGTAGATTCAGATCGTGGAGAAAAGCCTTGGCAAGCAGCTCGATATCGCCGGGGCGCTCGCGCAGCGGTGGAATGGCAATAGGAAAGACCGCCAGACGGAAATAAATATCTTCGCGGAGGCATTCTTCTTCGGCAAGTTGCTCAGTCGTGCGGTTGGTTGCGGAAATAACCCGGCAGCTAACGGAGGTTTCCTGCGCTCCCCCCAGCCGTGTCACCTTTTGAGTTTCCAGAACACGCAACAGATTGGGTTGCATATCAATAGGCATCTCGGTGATTTCATCCAGGAATAATGTGCCGCCGTCCGCCTGTTCAAACAGGCCCTGTTTACGAGCGATAGCTCCGGTAAAGGCACCTTTCTCGTGGCCAAATAATTCGCTGCCAATCAACTCACGCGACGCCGCACCACAGTTCCATGCGACGAAGGCACCGGAGCAATTTGAAGCCTGGTGAATAGCATTGGCGACCAGCTCTTTCCCGACGCCGCTTTCGCCCTGTAGCAAGACGTTCGCTTTGGTAGCTGCAACGCGCTTGATCATCTGATACAGCTTATGCATCGCAGGGGATTCGCCGATCAATACATTGAAGTGCTTTTCAACCTGACTGCCGGGAGTGTTTTTCTTTTCTATGCGGTTGATAAGAGCCTGAAGTTGCTCAAGGTCGATGGGCTTGATCAGATAACTGATGTTTGGTCCCATTACCTTTTTAACGAGTGACTTAACCGCGGAGTTACCGGTGATGATAGTAATGTGAGTGGGGCGCTGGCTCTCAGGAATGTTTTCGAGCACCTGGAAGCCACTGCCGTCAGGCAGCATCAGGTCCAGCAGCAGGATATCGAAACGTTGTTTGAACAGCGCCGCGCCGGCTTCAGCGAGATTATCGGCAATGGTGACTTCGTGCCCCATGATTCTCAGCAGCTCGCCGGTTGCCTGCGTAAAGTTTTTATCATCATCTACTAACAAAATTAGTGCCACAGGGATTCCCTTATTACAGATGATTAAGCTATTGACTATAACAATTAAGATCTAGAGTGACTAGGCGCTGGATTATGCGGATGCGTCAGAATACTAGGGTTTGCATAAAAAAGCGTCAGTTTTGTAAAAATGACATCCTCTATTGGCAATATTTCCAATAAAAAGTGTCCCGCCTTCCTGAGTTTTAGCCTAGCGTATCTCAGTCATTGGAATTATGGGTATTATCAACCAAATTCCAAGTCTGGCATATGGTTTGCAGCTAATAATATTGACGCCATCGCATTTCCTAATGAGGAAAACCAAGCGCGTTAATAAACGACTATGAACAGGAGAATTCAATGAGCACTTTTGTGAAATTTTTAATGGCAATGTCACTGGCAGGTTTTTTAATCGGCTGCGAAAAAGGACCTGCCGAACGTGCCGGTGAAAATATTGATGAAGCCGTTGAAGAAGTTCAGGACGAAGTTGATGATGCGACCTAATCGCTAACATTAAAATTGTGTATCCTGAATTCGGCCGGAAGAAATCTTCCGGCCGAGTTATTTTTGAAGCGACATTTTAATTAAAAATTATTTCTAAGCTACGATTAATTAAATCATTCCAAGCGACAAATAATTCAATAACAAGCTGTAAAACCTACCAAAAATTGTAATAAGTCTTTTATTGAAAACTTAGTTACTCCTTTCTCTAGCTTGTTTTTTCATCGGTTTGTTCATTTTTAATAAAAATTTGGTTCAATTTCAGCGAATTGTTATTGTTGGCATAGGCATTGCTCCTACCTATATGAAATTTATAGATAAAAGGAGAATCACATGATTTACAAAACTTCAGCTCTGTTGTCCCTGGCTCTTTGCTCATCGCTCGCTGTTGCGCAAACGTCCGGTTATGAAACTGATGATGGATGGCGGTTCAATCCGGAATTCTCCATCGGTGCCGGGTACGGTCTCACCAAAATGAAAGATGGTGATTTCGATGAAGATGAAGCGGCAAAAAAAGCCTTCGCGCTTGTAAAATTTAATGAATTCATTGGCTTGGAAGCTGCTTATGTCGACTTCGATGATGCCGGCAACGACCAGCTGAGTTTTGATCCTAAAGGTTATACCCTTGGATTAATTCTTGAAGCACCGATCACTCAAACATTTTCTGTTTATGCCAAAGGCGGACAGCTGTGGTGGGATGGCGATGCGCGAGTATCAGTCGGTCCGATTGACGTATCAGATGATTATGATGGAGAGGAAACTTTCTGGGGCGTGGGCACAAAATTCCGTTTGGCAGAGAATCTCGATCTGAGAATCGAATATGAGCGTTTCAATTTTGAAATTTCTCGTGGTGAGATTGATGTGTTACAGCCAAACGATATTGATATGGACGTAGATTTCGCAAGCGTAAGCTTGCAATTCACTTTCTAACAGATCTATCACGAGCTGCAGGAAAAGAGTACAAGGCCGTGCTCTTTTCCGTTAGCACATCGTTAAGAGGAATTCATCATGTTAGGTTGGAGTGTAATATTTTTTATTCTCGCTCTTGCAGCTGCCCTGTTAGGGTTTGGTGGCATAGCGGCGAGTATGGCGGGTATAGCAAAAATTCTGTTTTTTATATTTCTGGTTATGTTACTGGTTTCGCTCGTTATGGGCCTATTGTCAAAGAGACCCGGGCATCGGTAAAGCGGGACGGTTAATTACTCAACGTTGGAGGTTATTATGTCCAGAATAACTGATCTTGAAAATGATCCCACCATTCGTAAAGCCACTGGTGCCGCGCAGGAAACAGCGGGTATGCTCGCTGCGAAATTTTCCGGCACGGAAGAGAAACTGCGTCAGGTAGCAGCCGATACGGCGCAATGCTTGTCCGATTCTAAGCACAAAGCGCAGGATCAGGCCAAAAAGTCTATGCAGTACATTAAGATTACCAGCCGTAAAAATCCGCTCTTGGTCGCTGGTGTGGCCTTCGCTGTGGGTATTGTTGCTGCAGCACTTTTCCGGCGCGACTAACTGCGAAGTGTGCCTGCGCACACTGTTAAGAGCCTGGGCAGGGAAGGGTATGGTCAGGGATTAAGACTTGAAAAGCCCGTCTTGCCTCGACCACGGGCTTTATTTCCACTTCGTTTATCGATAGCGCTTTTTGGCTTTTTGACGACGTAATTTTTCCTGCTCTTCTTTGGCCTTTGCTTTGCGCGCCTCGTCTATTTTCGCGGCCTCTTCTTCAGCTGTAGTCATGTCAGGTGTTTCAAGGCTGACAGGGCCCAGTAAGCCCGTGCGTAACTCATTGATCAACAGCGCCGACACTTTTTGCAGCTCAACACCACCCCCTTTGCGAATACATCCCCGTTGGACGCCAATAGCATCAAGCAATTCAATATCGCTATCCGGCAGGCTGTTGAGTCGGTAGCGTTCCTTAAGTGCGTCCGGGTAGGCTTTTAATAAATAATCGGCGGCAAAGAGTGCGATATCAGCGTAATCAAAGACGGTATCTTTGATTGCTCCGGTTATGGCCAGGCGGTATCCGCAGGATGGTGGGCTGAGTTTAGGCCAAAGAAAGCCCGGCGTATCGGTTAGCAACATATTATTGGGCAACTTGATCTGTTGCTGCGCTTTCGTGACACCCGCTTCGTTCCCGGTTTTTGCGATCGTGCGCCCCGCCAAAGTATTTATGATGGTGGACTTCCCCACGTTGGGGATTCCCATGATCATGGCGCGTACGCCGCGCACTTCCAAGTTGCGATGGGGCAGCAGATTCTCGCACACGTTCAGCAGCTGGCGGATTTTATCTGGGGATTGTTGAGTGACGGGGAGCGCCGTGATGCCTCGCTCCTGTTCCATATGGGCTACCCACAGTGCTGTCGTTGCCGGATCAGCTAGATCGGCTTTATTCAATAATTTAATACAGGGTGTTTCTCCACGCAGTTCCGGCACCAGGGGATTCTCGCTGGAGAAAGGAATGCGTGCGTCCAGCACCTCAATGATGACATCCACCAGCGGCATAACTTCTGCAATTTCCTTGCGCGCCTTATGCATGTGGCCGGGAAACCAATTGATGATCGACATGTGTACCTGGCTCGTATGAGTTGTGGAGGGAGGCGCATTTTAACAGTATTTGCGCGGGTTTCTCACTATAACCCGCAGGATGAACAGGAGGGGGAATGTTGGTTGCCAGACGGATGCGCAATTCCGGTAGCAGATAAGCTGAATACTCGGTGGAATCAATTAAGAGATGAGGACATACCATGGATACAACACTGACGCTTGCGCCATTGATCTCCCTGATTGCCGGGGTATTAATTTTGTTGATGCCCAAGTTACTAAACTACATCGTGGCCATTTATTTAATTGTAATCGGGCTGATCGGCATTCTAAGTGATTTAAATTTGATATAGGACAACATGCAGACGCAGAAAGCGGGCCTGCGTCTGCATAAGTGAATATTTATCAATCGGAAGACGGTCGATGGATCGGTTTCTTTTTCGATTTGAAGAAGTTGGATGTTATTAGCTGCTCAGCCAGTGGCATGATCGAAACTCGATGGCGTAGAAGCAGGCTGGCTCCGGTAAACGCCAGTGCGCCAAATCTTGCTGGGCCAACGTAAAACAACGTCGCTATTACAGCCGCCACGGCAAGCGGATGGCTGACCAGGGTTTTTATTACCATGCTCTGCGGAAAATCGCCTTCGGTAGCCGCCTTGTCATCCTCTTTTTGCCTGCGCTTTAATTTCCATGAAGCACGAGACATCTCGAGTACGTTGCCAATGGTATCGCGTAGATTTTCTTGATTTTTAACGTCGGTCATAAAGTATCCTTGAGAAATTTTATGTCTTCAGCCAAATGATGTCTCGTAACGGCAAAGGCTTCCTCTTTAGGCGGACGACTCGCTTTATAAAGAGCGACAGCAGCAATGATGATGTCAAGCAACAATACGGCAGCTACCGTGAGCACGCGATAATCGGTGTACCAGAAAAATGACAGTATCGCCATGTGCGCCATAGCCACAGCAAATAGTGCAAATACAGTCCCAACTCCTACCCATACGAGACGGCGAGCGATCACAGACCTCTCGATCTTTGCCTCAATTGCAATTAGTTTGCTATATAACTCAACGCGGTCAAGTAAGATGGCAACGTTGGCTTTGAGATTGCGAAGTCCTGTGATCATTGTGCTATCCCATATGGGTAAAAATTGGAAAGGTTTTTATTAACGACGGCTGATCAGTGCACCTAAAACAAGGCCGGCCAATGCCGCAATACCGACCGCCTGAAGCGGGTGGTCCTTAATCAGCTTTTCGGTATTATCAACACCTTTATGTGCGGCCACCGAAGCATCTTCTGACAGGTGATGCAGCTTGTCTTTAGCCACACTTAATTTCTCCGACATTTGCTGACGTATCACCGCCAACTCCTTGCCTGAGAGTTTCCCTGCGCGGCTAACTAACTCCTGCAGGTCCGCCATAATATTATTAAACTCAGTTTTGGCTGCTGCGCCAATATCTTCTCCTGCGCTCATGGCTGCACCTGCAAAATTACCGGTAGAGGTTTTGGGGCGTTGCTCGCCTAGTTTATCGGCTGTACGGCCTGCGCCATTACCATTGGGGGGGGTGATTGTGGTATCTGAAGTGGTCATAACGGTCATCCTTTTTAGGTTGAGTGAAGTTAAAGCAATTGCCAGTACGGATCTGAAGCTTTCTTGCCACCTGAACATAGGTTCAGGCCTTCCAAACAGTTTGTTGTCCATTCGCTTTTACTGTCGACCTACACAGCGATTTAAGCTATGAACATTCATCAAGTATCGCTGTTAATCATAATAGCCGTAGATTGGCTGAATAGACAACTGATGTATTGATGAGGTTAAGCGTAGCCGAAATCAATAGTATTTTTAAAATCCTGGGTCGGCCGGTTTGTTTCCGCACAAAAAAATTGAAGTGCTAATTCAGAAAATTCTTCATTGTCCTCCGATACTACAGAGTTAAATGTCATTGAAAGATTCGTTTTTACAAATGCTCTAAAAAAAGTGTGTTTGATACCACACACACACCGTATTAGTCCTCGAAAAACGATGAACGCGCACCAGGAGTAGCGATCAAAAATTCCGTGTTCATGATAATCAGTCGATTACTCAAAACAAAAGGAAGGAAAATTATGCAGATCTCCATAAAAAGTGAGCGCGGAAAACTATCGCGGTTTTTTTTAGTGCCTGTGGTCGCCATGGTTATGGGTATTTCAGCCTGTGCTTCGGCGCCTCAATTACCGACCACCGAGATAGAGCGAGCGGAAGCCGCTATCAACCGTGCAGAAGAAGCTCGTGTTGCTGATTATGCATCTTCTGATTTGCGTGCAGCCAGGGAGAAACTGGTCAGAGCGCGCAACCACATGCAGGAAGCCGCTCTGAAAAAAGATAAGGATTCCGCCTTGCGGGCCCGTCTGATGGCGGAGCAGGCTATCAGCGATGCCGAACTGGCAACTGCCAAAGCCCAGGAGCAACGTGCCAAAGAAGTAAACAAAGAAATTCAAGGCACGATTGATGTATTGCAGCAAGAAATTCGGCAGGCTCAATAGGGGGATAAAAAATGACTACTTACAAGACGACATTACGTAGATCAGGAGTGCTCGCATTAATTTTTTCCGGCGTGATTTTAACAGCGTGTCAATCAACGCCAGATGAAGATGCGACAGTAAAACAAGTGCGTGAAGAGCTAATCAGTCTTCAGTCAGATCCACAATTATCCCGCCTTGCTCAAACCGCCATTCGTGACGCAGAGCGTGCCGTAGAGGAAGCGGAGAAGCCACAGAAAAACGAGACAATTAAAGAGCATCTGGTTTACCTGGCAAGTAACAAGGTGAAAACAGCGAGAGCTATGGCATCTGCGCGATTTGAAGAGGATCGCTTGAAAAGTCTCGGTGAGCAGCGTAAACAGGTTCAACTTGACGCGCGCACCCGGGAAGCACGCGATGCAGAAATGCGTGCAAAACGTCTGGAGCAGGAGTTGGCAGATATTAAGCAAAAACAGACGAGCCGCGGCACAATTTATACGGTAGGTGACACCTTGTTTGCCACAAACAAGGCAGAAATTAAAGCCGGTTCCCAAACCAGTTTTAATCGTCTGGCCCAAACGTTAAATGAAACACCTGACCGCAAAATTGTTGTAGAAGGCCACACTGACAGTACGGGCGCCGAGGATTACAACCTGACACTGTCACAAAGACGGGCGGACGCGGTGAAAAACTATCTTGTTTCTCAAGGTGTTGATGCCAGCCGCATAACTGCCGTGGGTAAAGGTGAAGGTTTTCCTGTGGCGAGTAATGACACCCCCAGTGGGCGTCAACAAAATCGCCGTGTAGAAATTATTATTGAGAATCCATAATTATTAATCGGTCGGTCACCTCCGGGGGCCGACCAACACCAAAGGAGATCTACCATGTTATATACGATTGCAGTGGTGCTTATCGTTTTATGGTTGCTGGGTATGGTGACTTCAACGGCTTTGGGTGGTTTTATTCATATCCTGTTAGTCGTTGCCGTTATCGCGATTCTGATCCGCGTTATCAACGGTCGACCTCCCGTTTAATGGGAGGGCGCGGAGGGCTTTTGCGGAAATTGATCCAGCCTTTCTGTTGAATCAAAGTGATGAAGCAAAAGATCCTCTGCGTGCGACTCGCCTTCACAGGCGACTAAAGAAACACTGGCCAGATAAGCCCCATAAGTTTGCTCACCGAATAGCTTTTCCTTTAATTCCTGCCATAACGCCTCCGGCATTTCCGTAAAAAAATTGAAATGCAGATGGCGGTTATTTTTCTCCTCAAAATCATCGATCTCGGGCGACCGGCCCAGTGCCCGCACCCGTTTCAGAAAATCGTTTTTATCAAAATCAGAGACGGCTTCCGGTTTGATTTGAATACTAAGGCATCGCATAAATTCACCTGGGTAAGCGTTAGGCACCGAGTGCTGGATGGTGGCAAGTGTACGCCATCTTGATGGGGTTGACCTTCATTTTGTAAAGACTCAATACCCCTGCGCACTGATACGATGGAGGCCGCTATTTTTGCTGATCTTTAAAAATCGCCTCTGCTAGACTAGCAGCCACCTCTACTTCTGATGCGCGTTGGAACTGCTGTGATCGCTTCTCTCTTTCGCCCCACTGCTCTGGGAATTTATCTACTGTTTTTTGCCGTTGGTGTCGTGGGTGCGCTGGTGTTGCCCACTCTCAGTGTCTTTTTAGCAAAGGAAATCGGGGTGCGACCGCTGCTGGTGGGTATTCCTTTTGCAGGAATTGCCTTGACCAGTATTATCTACAATCAATGGATAGGGCACTGGTCTGACAGCCTACCGGACCGGCGCCCGCTGGTGGCGGGTTTCTGTTTTGTCGGCACACTCTCCTGCGCTATTTTTGCGTTCTCGCGTAACTATTGGCTGGTTGCTGCGACGGCGATATTTCTGTTCAGCCTGTCGATGGTTTCGTTCTCGCAAATACTGGCGTATAGCCTTGATTACGCCGACCGTCAGATTCCTTCCGAACGTATTCCTTTGTTTAATGCCATTGTGCGTGCGCAGATTGCGTTTGCCTGGGTGGTTGGGCCACCGAGCGGATTCCTCATGGCGTCTTATTTGGGCTTCAGTGCCACCTATGGCCTTGCTGCAGGTGTGTATGCCGTGGTGGGGATCGTGAGTATTAAGTTGCTGCCACGCCTGCATCCATCAGGCGAGGTTCCGGACGCTCATGTGGCCACAGCCCCTTCCAGGCCAGTGCCGCTTTCGCGGGAAATGAAACGTTCGCTGATCTTTTGCCTGATCGCGTTTTCATTGATGTGGGGCGCGAACAACGCGTATCTGATCAGCCTGCCATTGCATTTAAAAGATAACCTGAATATCGACACAGAATGGAGTGGCTGGATCATGGCGACGACCGCGCTGCTGGAGGTGCCGTTTATGTTGTTCGCCGGGTATCTGGCGGCGCGTGTCAGTTCGATTGCCATGATTCGGGTGGCCGGCGGTGCTGCGCTATTGTTGTATGGCGGAATTGTTTTAGCCGATGCCTTGTGGCAGCTGTTTGTTCTGCAGTTGTTTAATGCCATCTTTATCGGTGTGCTGGCGGGGCTGGGCGTATCGGTGATTCAGGAGCTGTTGCCTGGCCGCTCCGGCAGCGCGTCCGCGTTATATACCAACACCACGCACATGGGAAATCTGTTAAGCAGCTTAATGGTGGGGCTGGTGGCGGATTACTATGGCTATCACAGTGTTTTTATCGCCAATCTGGTGGTTGTTGTGCTGGCCATTTGCGCGTTTCGCTGGGTTAAATCAGCGCGCTCCCGTGGTGAGGCCCGCAATTAATCCTCGTCGCTGAGCAGCTGTTCCAGTTGTTCATCCGTCAGGGTCTGCAGACGTTGTCGTAATTCCTGCTCAATGTCGGGAAGCACCGCGGCAACGACGTCACGAATCAATTGCTGACGGGTGAGAGGTGCGACAGCGGGTTTGTTTGCGGCAGGTGCCGGGTTTTTATCCTTCGCGGAATTAAATAACGGCGGAGGGTTGTTGCCATGTAAGCGTGCACGGATATGTTGTGGTAGAAAGGGATTTTCGCCGCTTGCCTTGGCCACGGCCGGACGGGCGGGCGGAGTAATGGATTTGCTTACCGCGTAGTTAAGTGGCTGGCTGCTTTGTGCATGCTCATGTCTTTTTGCATCGCCCCTGGAATTTTTTGCCTCCTCCGCCGAGGCCTCATCATCAGCCCGGTCCACGGCGATCTCACGGTCGTCATTTGAGCTGTCTGCGTTATCCAATCTGGGCTCGAACAAAGAGCCTTGCTTCCCGTCTGCGGCTACTTTTATTGGCCCGTTGTTGTCTGGCTCCTGCATAACCGTCTTGCCGGACAAACTGAATGACGGTGAGGCGGGAGTGCCGATCTTGTCCGATGCGGTCCGGATGCTATGGCTCAGCGCTTGGAAAACATCGTGAAGCTCATCCAGATCGTGCTTGGGCAGTGGACGCTCGAAAACGGTCTCGGTGTCGGGAATGGCTTCCTGCAGAATTGGAATTTCATCGTCTTCCAGCAGCAGCCCTTTGATGGACTCCAGCTCATGGAGAATAGTGGCTTTGGTTTTACCTTTGTTGTCGGCCATAACCCGGTTCCGGCGAATCTATAATTTGCGATGTTGAATAGGATAGCCTCGTTCCCGATAAAAGCTGTAGTGCTCGCGGGTATTTTTTAATATCTCTGGTTGTTGAATCACAACTTCACTCAATCGCTCAAAGCGGCTGAAGTAGGCCGGGACCATGCTGCTCAGGTTGATCAGCACATTGTGATGGTTATGCAGGGGAATTTCTGACTGCAGATCGGTGGTGATCTCGACCTGCTCCAAGGCTTCGCTGGGAAGCAGTGTATGAGGGATAAAGCTTTCGGGCTTGAAAGTCCACAGCAGCTCGTCAAGATGTCTGGCCTCCGCCGGATCATCCAGCGTCACCAGCACGCGGTTGCCCAGACGGGTGATTTTCTCAATGAGGCGGCAGGCAAAATGCCAGCGGGCTGCGCTGGCATCATCAGACAAAATATAAAAATCAATATGGGTCATGGAGGTTACTGATTGTCCAGCAGGTATTGCACCAGCAGGGGAACAGGGCGGCCAGTAGCACCCTTGGCTCCACCGGATTTCCAGGCGGTGCCGGCAATATCCAGATGCGCCCATGCAAATTTCTTCGCGAAGCGCGACAGGAAACAGGCGGCGGTAATGCTGCCCGCTTCGCGCCCGCCAATGTTCGCCATATCAGCGAAATTGCTGTCCAGCTGTTTCTGGTATTCATCCCACAGCGGCATATGCCAGGCGCGGTCATTGGCTTCCTGACCGGCTTTGAGCAGCGCCTGGGCCAGGTCATCCCGGTTGCTGTACAACCCGCTGGCATGATTGCCTAGCGCGATCACACAAGCTCCGGTCAACGTGGCAATGTCGATGACGGTTTTCGGTTTGAATCGTTCGGTATAGGTCAGCGCGTCACACAGGACAAGGCGGCCTTCCGCATCCGTATTCAGGATCTCGATGGTCTGGCCCGACATGGAGGTTACGATATCGCCGGGTTTGGTGGCATTGCCGTTGGGCATGTTCTCGCTGGCTGCAATAACGCCAACCACGTTGATAGGCAGATCCAGCTGCAGCAGGGTATGGAAAGTGCCTAGCACGCTCGCCGCGCCGCACATGTCGAACTTCATTTCATCCATACCGGCCCCCGGCTTGAGGCTGATGCCGCCGGTATCGAAGGTGATACCTTTGCCCACCAGTGCGATGGGTGCATCATTTTTGCTGCCGCCTTTGTACTCCAGTACGATCAATTTAGCCGGCTGGTCGCTGCCTGCGGCGACGGACAGCAGAGAGTTCATCCCCAGCTCTTTCATCTGCTTTTCTTCCAGCACTTTTACGCTCAGCTTGCTCTGATTGCGTGCGAGGCGCTTGGCTTCACTGGCGAGGTAGGTCGGGGTGCAGATGTTGCCCGGCAGGTTGCCGAGGTCGCGGGCGAGGTTCATACCCTCTGCTATCGCTTTCCCGACGGCCAGGCCGCGGGTCGCGGTGGATAATTGTTTTTTATCGCAGCCAACAACAATCTTGGTTGGGGCGAAATGATTATCGGAGGGCTGACTTTTAAATTTATCGAAGCGGTAAGTAGAAAGCTCCAGCGCCTCTGCCAGTTGGCGCGCCTGCCAGGCTGCGTCGCGACCTTTGACGGAAACATCCGCCAGGCTGACAGCAATTTCCCGTGAGGAGGTCGACTTCAGCGCGTCAGGAATTTTAGCCACGGCTTTGCGAAAGTTTTCCGGGCTGACAGTGCCTTCTTTGTCGAGCGCGCCGAGCCCCAATGCCAGCAAGCGATCAGCAGCAATACCGACCGGGTTCAAGACCAGCAGAGTCTGTCCTGCCTTGCCCTGAAATGCTTCGCGTTTAATCAGTGTTTCCAGATGTTGCTCGCTTGCTGCATTCACCGCTGCGGCAGAGGCGGATAGTTTGGCTCCTTCATAACAGGTAACTACCAGGCAGTGGCTGCGTTGTTTAATAGCTTCGAGTGTTTTGGCGGTATATTGCATGGCGCTTCCCTTGGATTGGAAGACCCGGGACGGCTTCGGAGAATTGCTGAAACATTAGCGTACAAACAGGGCGTTTAAAAATTGTCCTTCTTTGTGACTCGGTATTTCGGTAATTCCGCGAAGCAGCGGCGGGCTTGTTAAATTAAGAAAATCGACTCAAGACAAAAATGTTTCTGTGCGTGATAATGCCACACTTTTGCGCAGCTTGCCTCGCGCAGGGAAGAGTTTTACCGATCGCTCGTTCATGTTGTGGCGGGTTTATCTGGAGTCGCACTGGCAACTGTATGGCCGAATATCTGTCCATCTCCGAGTACCGGCGCAGGTATAAACCTTAAGCGCGCATGTACAGAATATAAATTGAACACTTGTGTCTCTCGGCGCTGTCGTTAAGCGTTAATTGATCGGGATATTGATGTGATTATTTTTCGTTACCTTAGCCGCGAAATCCTGCTCTCGATGTTTGCTGTGAGCAGCATTCTGCTGCTGATTACGATGAGCAGCCGGTTTGCCCGGTATCTGGCAGAGGCAACCACGGGCAAGATCTCCGTGGACATTCTGTTCAGTTTGATCGGCTATCGTCTGCCCGGATTCCTTGAGCTTATTGTGCCGCTGGGATTTTTCATCGCCATCCTGCTGGTGTATGGCCGTCTTTATATTGAGAGCGAGATGGTGGTGTTGTCGGCGTGCGGCATGAGTCAGCGTCGTCTGGTAAATATCACCATGGTTTCGGCGGTGCTGGTGGCGGTGCTGGTGGCGGGATTCAGCCTCTGGCTGAGCCCATTGGGTGCGCGACAGACTGAACTGATGCTTGATGAACAACGGCATCGCAGCGAGTTTGACAGCCTGCAGGAAGGGCGCTTCCAGTCGCTCGGGGGCGGGCAGGCGATGACCTATGTGGAAAGCGTCAGCAATAACCGCAAAAAGCTCAATCATGTTTTCGTCGCCCAGGTGGTGGGTGATATGTCCCAGGACAGTGTCGCGGTGATTGTGGCCGAATCTGGCCAGCAAACCGTGCATCCTACTTACGGGCAGCGCTATCTGGTGCTGCAGAATGGTTATCGGTACGAGGGCTTACCGGGCAACAACAACTATAAGGTTATGGAATTCAGTACCTATGGTGCTTACCTTACTCCTGCCGACAGTTCCGCCGCGTTTACTAACAAGGCCGATACCCGTACCACCCTCGAGCTATTTAATTCGGACGATCTTGAAAGTCAGGTGGCGCTGCAGTGGCGCATCTCCATGCCGATTCTGGTGTTGATTGTGGCGGTCCTGGCGGTACCCTTGAGCCGCACGAATCCTCGCCAGGGGCGCTATCTGAAAATGCTGCCGGCCATCGTCATTTACCTGTTTTATTTAGGTGGACTGATCGGCGTCCGTGGTTTGATGGATTCAGGCAAGTGGCCGTTGATGCCGGGCTTATGGGTGGTTCACGTGATTTATCTCGCCCTGGCGCTGCTGATGGTGAACTGGCACAACCTCAGTTTATGGCGCCAGAGCCGCCGCAATCGCACGGCGGAGGTGAGCCATGCGTAAGATCAATCGTTACATTTCCAACACGGTGGCTTCGGCCATCGGCATGGTGTTGCTGGTCATCATGGCGTTGTTCTTTATTGCCGCGCTGATTGACGAGATGGACGGGTTGCGCGCGAATTACACCGCAGTAGAAATGCTGATCTATATCAGCTTTACGATGCCGCGGCGGTTATATGAAATTATTCCCTACGCCTGCCTGATCGGGTGTCTGGTGGGCCTGGGCATGCTCGCCAGCTCCAGTGAACTGGTAATCATGCGTGCGGCGGGTGTATCAACTAGACGAATCACCTGGATGGTCTTAAAGCCGGTGCTCTGGTTCATCATGCTGGCGATTGCGCTGGGTGAACTGGTGATTCCGTATACAGATCAAGTGGGCGAGAGCCGTAAAGCGATAAAGCTGAATAAACCCCAGGCGAAAGCCGCACAGGGCAGCATGTGGAATCGTGAAGGCGATGAATTCATGCACTTCAATGCGGTACTGCCCAATGGCGTGCTCTATGGTGTGACGCGCTACCAGTTCGATGACGAGCGTCATTTGCTGTCAGCGAGCTTCAGCGAGCAAGCCATCTACCAAGGCGGCTACTGGCAGGAAGAAAATATTGCCGTGACCTATTTTGAAACCGTGGAAGCGCTGCAGCTGCCGGATGTGGGTGAAAAACTGGAGGAGTCATCTGCCGATCCCGCTCTGGTCCAGGCTGCCGAGGAGGTTGCTGTCAAACCGGCGCAACCACGTGATCTGGTTACCCGCAGCGAAACGCTCCCAAGCCGGCGCTGGGAGACCCCGCTTACCCCTGCGCTGCTTAACATCGTGGTGGCGGAGCCGGAGACGCTGTCAATCAGAAGCCTGTATTACTACATCAATTATCTCAAGGGACAGGAGCTGGGCAGCAGTGACTACAGCCTGGCATATTGGGAGAAATTGCTGCAGCCCCTGGCCACCGTAAGCCTGGTACTGATCGCCATTTCGTTTATTTTCGGCCCACTGCGCGAAGTGACCATGGGTCAGCGAATTTTTACCGGCGTGGTATTTGGCGTGGTCTTTCGTCTGGTGCAGAGCCTGCTTGGGCCATCCAGCGTGGTGTTTGGTTTTGCTCCGATTATCGCGGTGGCAATTCCTGTCCTGCTTTGCGGTTTGCTTGGTCTGTATCTGCTGAACCGCGCCCGTTAAAGAAAACCCCCGGCTCACCGGGGGTTTTTTATTTTTTGTCTTTGGGTAGGACGATTACCTGCGTCTTGCTCAAGCGATCATGCAGCGTCATTTTTTGTGGATCAAACCAGCGCCAAAAATAACCCAGCCCCCCAAGAAACAGCGAAAACGGTGCGACGAGGCAACGAATCAGACATTGGCTGAAGGTCGGCGCACGCAATTCGAGGTTAACCAGCCTCATGCGCCAGGCGCGCATCCCGAGTGTTTGCCCTGATCTGCGCCAGAAATAGCAGAAAAATCCGGTTAATGTCAGTATCCACCCGATAAACACCACAATACTCCAGTGGCCCCATTGCACTTTTTGCCCCTCCAGTGGCTCACCTTGTATCAGCACGTTAACAAGCAGTGCCAGGGCCCCGTACCCGATGCTGAGCGCAACCAGCAACAGCGAGTCATAAACAATCGCCGCGAAACGGCGCAATACGCCAGCTGTTGGGGGAGGGGGGTTGGTTGAAGCTGGAGCGGACGGGTTGTGAAGGTCAGTCATAAAAATCTGGCAGTAAAAAATGGGGTGACGCGGATTGTAGCAGTTTTGATTTTGCTCGGAACCGCCGATCTACAGCTGATACAGAATCAACCATTCACCAGCGATGTCAGTCGGCTGGCCGATGCCGATAGCGCCAGCGCCTTGCAGTGGGAGCTCTTCGCGGCGCAGATAAATCGGGGCCTGATCGGCTCCGCACACATAAGTGCCGTTGGTAGAATGATCAACCAGCACATATTTACCGCGACGGAATTCGATGTGACAGTGATCGCGCGAAGCGACGTGATTGTCAATCTGCAGATGAGTCTGTTCCGGGTCCCGCCCAATTTTGTAGGGCATTTGATCAGGCAACAGACAAATTTCACGCTTACCGAGAATAAGTTTTAATTGGAATTTTTCGATAAACCGGGTGACTTCGTGGGTCGCCATGACAATAGTGGCGGCGCGTTCACGGTGCAGTGAGGTTTCCCACAGCAGGCGGTAGATTACCGTTTTGCTGCTATCGCCTTTGGTGTGGATGGTGTCGTACATCTGGCATTTATCCAACAGGCCGGTGGTTAACTGGTCCACCACCGATTGGGTCAACACGATTTGCCCGGCGCGGGCGATGTGCGCCACACAGGCGGCGTCATTTACCGTATCGCCAAACACATCGTCCTCAGTGAGCAGTGTGGGTCCAAATGCGATGCCGACACGAATGGAAAGGCCGGTTAATTGCGGTTCTTTAAGGCAGCGATGCTGAATGGCGCACGCCGTTTCGCAGGCCTGTTCACAATCATCGAACCGCGCCATGATTTCATCGCCGATGGTTTTGACCACGGTGCCTTCATGGACAATGGTTAAAGCAACCATGAAGTTGATCGCTTCATCAATAATCGCTTTGGCTTTTTCATTACCGACCTGTTTGTACAGCGCCGAGCTGCCGGATACGTCGGCAAACATAATGGCATGCTGTTGAATCGGTGGATTGGTTAAAGTCATAGCCGGTAGCCATTGATCGATAAGCCTACCTATCTCGACAAGTTTCTGACGATGATAATTGGTAAGTTGTACGATGTTGTTCGCGTGATTGTTAAGCGTGTGACTTAACGTAATGCGGCATGATACCGCTTGCGTATGACAAAGGGCTACCAGTGCAGCGCGACCCGTATAACACAACGGTGATAAAGAAGAACTGAAATGCGTCAGGGGAGATAACAACGGGGGGTTGTGGTACCAGAGGTCGGACTCGAACCGACACGCTTTTAAGGGCGGGGGATTTTGAATCCCCTGTGTCTACCAATTTCACCACTCTGGCAAAGCGGGCGCCATTATATCAACGACTTTTGCTGCGTCAACAAATAAAAGCAGTTCAATGACAGAAGAATAATTCATGGAGATTTTCGAACGTTAGGTGAGTCGTAGCCAGTACAGTTAATTTGCTATAACCTTGCCGACCTTTCATTCAATACAGACAGATTTAAATTTTCATGCGCCGCCAGGATTTTTTTTATCAGCTGCCAGATTCACTCATTGCACGCGAGCCGACCAGAGAGCGTCGCGGCAGCCGGCTGTTGTGCCTTGATGGCACTACCGGTGCGTTAAACCATCGCCAGTTTCCGGACCTGCTTGAAATGGTGGAGCCGGGCGACCTGATGATCTTTAACGATACGCGTGTGATCCCCGCTCGGATTTTTGGCCAGAAGGCAACCGGCGGTCAGGTGGAGATCCTGGTTGAGCGGGTGCTCGATGAGCAACGTGTCCTGGCCCACACCCGCGCCAGTAAATCACCCAAGGTTGACTCAGAAATTCTGCTCGAAGACGGCACGCGTTTAACGGTGATTGCCCGGCACGATGCTTTATTTGAGTTAATGTTTCCGGCGGATCAGCGGGTGCTGACAGTGCTCGAACGCATCGGCCACATGCCGCTCCCGCCTTATATTGATCGGACGGATGTAGCGGAAGATCGCGAGCGTTATCAAACGGTTTACGGGCGCAAGCAGGGGGCCGTGGCGGCGCCCACAGCAGGGCTGCATTTTGATGAAGCATTGCTGACCCAGCTGCGCGAAAAGGGTGTCCAGATTGCTTTCGTCACCCTTCACGTAGGTGCCGGCACCTTTCAACCGGTGCGGGTTGATGAGGTCACGGAACACAAGATGCACAGCGAAGTGATGGAAGTCAGTGAAACGGTGTGTCAGCTGGTTCACGCCACCAAAGCCGCGGGCAAGCGAGTGATAGCGGTGGGCACGACCAGCGTGCGCTGTCTGGAGAGTGCCGCTCACAGCGGTGTGATACAACCTTACCAGGGCGAAACCTCCATTTTTATTTACCCCAGCTATCAGTTCCGGGTGGTAGATGCGCTGGTTACCAATTTCCACCTGCCCGAATCAACGCTGTTGATGCTGGTCTCGGCATTTGCTGGATACCATCACACGATGACCGCTTATCAGGTCGCGGTGGAACAGCGCTACCGTTTCTTCAGCTATGGCGATGCCATGTTCATTACCCGTAACCCGGCCGCTTATACCGAGCGGGTGGGGTGAAACCCATCAATTCTGAACCCGTCAAGAAGGTTAAACCGTGAATCGCCAATCCTTTATGCAGTTTGAACTGGATTCTCAAACCGGTTACGCCCGCCGCGGCCGCCTGAAGTTTCCGCGCGGTGTGGTGGAAACCCCGGCGTTTATGCCGGTGGGTACCTACGGCACCGTGAAGGGCATGCTGCCCCGCGATATTGTCGATACCGGTGCGCAGATTATCCTCGGTAATACTTTTCATCTGATGTTGCGCCCGGGCACAGAAGTCGTGAAGCTTCACGGTGATCTGCACGATTTCATGCACTGGTCCGGTCCGATCCTGACGGATTCCGGCGGCTTCCAGGTTTTTAGTCTGGGCAAGCTGCGCAAGATCACCGAGGCCGGTGTTTCGTTTAAATCCCCTATTAATGGCAGTCCGGTTTTTCTTGATCCGGAAACCTCCATGCGGGTCCAGCGCGAGCTGGGGTCCGATATCGTGATGATCTTTGACGAGTGCACCCCCTATCCGGCGGATGAGGCGACGGCCCGTGAATCTATGGAGTTGTCGTTGCGCTGGGCGGAGCGATCCAAGGTGGCACATGGAGACAGCCCCTCAGCACTCTTCGGCATTGTGCAAGGTGGCATGCACGAAGGATTGCGCAGTGAATCCTTAGCGGGACTGATCACCATCGGCTTCGATGGTTATGCGATCGGCGGTCTATCCGTCGGTGAGCCCAAAGAAGATATGCTGCGCGTGCTGGATCATTTGGCACCGGACATGCCGCAGGACAAGCCGCGTTACTTGATGGGTGTCGGCAAGCCGGAAGATCTGGTCGAAGGCGTCCGGCGCGGCATTGATATGTTTGATTGTGTCATGCCCACTCGCAACGCGCGTAACAGCCATCTATTTACGGCGGCGGGCGTGCTCAAACTGCGGAACGCCAAATATCGTAACGATACCGGGTCCCTCGACCCCACCTGTGATTGCTATACCTGTACGAATTTCAGCCGGGCCTATCTGCATCACCTGGACAAATGCAATGAAATGCTCGGCGCCCAACTTAATACCATCCACAACCTGCGCTATTACCAGACACTGATGCTGCGCATCCGCACCGCGCTCAGTGAAGGTACCTTTGATGCTTTTCTGACCGAATTTTATGGCAGGCAAGGTTTGGAGGTGCCTCCCGCACCGCAACCTTTATGAGCATGCGGTCCGGATTCTCGGCGGCGCGCGTTGTTGAATCCTGTCAAATCGGTATAATCCGGCCCTTTTACGGCAGGTTTATCGAGGCGGTAAGACGCTCTCGCTAACGCGCCCAAACCCACAGTGTGCAACCTTTGGCATGCTGTGAAAAATAAGTCTGTTGCCCGTTACGTCACGTCTGGCAGGCATCCAATAACAGCCACAGCGAAAAAATTGTCACGGAAAATTCTATGTTGAACCGCTATCCGCTCTGGAAGTACCTACTCATCCTCTTTGTGGCCATATTGGGCTTCATTTATTCGGTTCCAAATCTTTATAGTCCTGACCCGGCGGTGCAGATCTCCGGGGAATCCAGTGGTACTGACATTGATCAAGCCGTATTGCAGAAAGTGGAGCAAGCGCTGAAGGATGCGGGTATTGACTATTTTGGAGCCGAATCAAACGGCAAGTCCGCGTTGGTGCGTTTTGAAAACGGCGACCTGCAGATACGGGCTCAAAAAGTGCTTAAATCAGCTCTGGGATCTTCACACATTGTTGCGCTCAACTCTGCACCTACAACGCCAGACTGGCTGAGCAATCTCGGGGCGGCGCCGATGAAACTGGGTCTCGATTTGTCAGGTGGTGTGCACTTCCTGATGGAAGTTGATACCGAGGCGGCTATTGCAAAAAGGCAGGAAATCACTGCTGATGAGATCAAAGATAAACTGCGGAAAGCAAAAATCCGTTACTCGAATGTCAGCGCGAACCGCGATAACCTCATCGTAGCGCGCTTTCGTTCAGCAGAATTGCGTGACGACGGCTTGCGTGAAATTCGCCGGGATTATCCCAACATTCTGTTTAACACCTCCAACTCATCCTCTGGCAGCGAAGAATTCATTTTTACCGCGGAGCTGAGCGAGGCGGCCATCCGTGAGATTGAAGATTACGCACTGAGCCAGAACCTTGTGACGTTGCGGAATCGGGTGAATGAGCTGGGTGTCTCCGAGCCCATTGTGCAGCGCCAGGGCCGCAACCGTATCATCGTGCAGTTGCCGGGCGTGCAGGACACAGCAGAAGCAAAGCGTATTATTGGTAAGACTGCGAACCTTGAGTTCCGTCTGGAAGCAGCGCCGGATGCCATGGTGTCCGCCAAAGAAGAATTCGGTTATCGCAGCGAAGCAGATCAACGCCGCTTCGGCAATGTGTTTCTGGAGCGTCAGCTGATCCTCACTGGCGATCACGTCGCTAACGCAAGCAGCAGCTTTGATCCTGAGAGCAATCTGCCGCAGGTCAATATCACCCTGGACAGCGCCGGTGGTACCAAAATGCATCGGGCAACCCGCAGCAATGTCGGTCGACGCATGGGTATTTTGTTCATCGAATATAAAACTCGCATGGAAACCCGCGTCAATGAAGCAGGCGAAACGGAAGAGCGGCCGGTTCAATTTGTTGAGCGGAAAGTTATCAGTCTCGCCAATATTCAATCTGCACTGGGTGTACAGTTCCGTATTACCGGTCTCGATAATCCCGCTGAAGCGTCCGAGCTGGCGCTGTTACTGCGTGCCGGTGCTCTGGCAGCACCGATGTACTTTGTTGAAGAGCGTACGATTGGTCCATCTCTTGGTGCGGAAAACATTGCCCTGGGTGTGAACGCCGTGAAATGGGGCATGTTGGCTGTGCTTATCTTTATGATTTTCTACTATCGCGTGTTTGGTCTCTTCGCGAACGTTGCGCTGGCGCTCAACGTACTGTTGATCGTGGGGGTCATGTCGATCCTCGGTGCAACGCTCACCTTGCCGGGCATGGCGGGTATCGTGTTGACAATTGGTATGGCAGTGGATGCTAACGTGTTGATTTATTCGCGAATTCGCGAGGAGTTAAAGGCGGGGGCAAGTCCGCAGGCGGCGATTTATTCTGGTTATGAGCGTGCGTTTGTAACGATTCTTGATGCCAACCTGACAACGTTAATTGTTGCGGTCATTCTTTATGCAATCGGCACGGGGCCGGTAAAAGGTTTTGCTGTGACTTTATCAGTCGGTATCCTGACCTCCATGTTTACCTCGATCATGTGTTCTCGTGCCTTAGCGAATATCGTTTACGGTCACCGCAAGAACCTTCAGAAAATCTGGATCTAACAAGCGAGAAATAGCCATGACACAGGAACTCAAAGTTTTTAACTTTATGTCAATGAGCAAGCCCGCTTGTGCATTGTCGATCATCTTAATAGTTGTTTCATTCATCTCTCTGGCAGTAAATGGATTAAAGCTGGGGCTGGATTTCACCGGCGGAACTCAGATGGAAGTGGGGTTTGATCGTCCGGCCGATATTCCAAAGATCCGTAACATCCTTGATGAAGAGGGGCTGCAAAGTCCGGTCGCTATTTTGTTCGGCTCAGATCAGGAAGTCCTGATTCGTACCCAAAGCTCCATGCAGGACGGCGCCTTGTCCAGAATTGAGGCGGCTCTGGCTGATTTAGGCGATGACGTTGCCATAGTGGAAGTTGGTCGTGCCTCAGCTGACAACGAGCGTTTTGCCCACGAACTGCTAATCAGTAATGTGCAACCAAACCAGCTGGCCGACATCTTTACAGAATCCATTTACGGCGAAGTAAATGCGGTTGCCAGCGGCTCTGATACCCTTGTTCGCATTACCAACACGCTCGACAATATCTATACCGCCCACCTGCTTTCACGGTTATCAGCCGAGACAGATTCAACGGCAGACTTGCGTCGCAGCGAGTTCGTGGGTCCCCAAATTGGTGAAGAGCTGCGCGATGAGGGTGGATTGGGTATTTTATGTGCCCTGTTCATGGTGATGTTATATGTAGCGATACGCTTTCAGTGGAAGTTTTCGGTCGGCGCAGTGACTGGGCTTCTACACGATGTGATTATCGTGCTGGGTGCGTTCTCGCTGTTTGATGTGGATTTTGACTTAACGGTGCTGGCTGCGGTTCTGGCGGTGATCGGTTATTCCATTAACAATACCATCGTGATATACGATCGCATTCGCGACAATCTGCGTACGATACGCAAAGCTGACTCAGTCGAAATTATCAATATTTCCCTTACCCAAACGCTCGAAAGAACCATCCTTACTTCACTGACTACATTATTGACCCTGGTCATGCTGTTCTTGTTTGGTGGCGAGCTGATCAGCGGTTTTGCCTTGGCTTTGATCATTGGTATTGTTGCCGGGACTTATTCATCCTTCTTGGTTGCCTCTTCCGTCCTGTTGGGTTTAAAAATTGCCCCGGAAGACTTACTGCCGCCGGTAAAAGAGGGGGCGGAGTTCGACGCAGCGCCCTGATACACCCACTAAAACAGCGCCTCAGGGCGCTGTTTTATTTGGACTGGCAACCGTGGGGTTTCTGGTCTATCGTTTTGCTCACTTCTGGCATTAACAAGAAAAAATAATCCATGTCTCGACATCTCAGCTTTCGTGATGATCTCAGTAATACCGATGATATAGATACGCTGCGGCGTACGGTCGCGCGGTTCCAGCGGATCTTTAATGGCAGTGGTTATGGATTCTGGGAATGCGATCTGGCCACTCAGCGCATTGTCTGGGCCGGCGCTTTTTGGGAGCAGTTGGGTTACGGTCCCGAAGACGAAGCCGTTATTAATGATGCAGGGCAGTTGTTCAGTTTTATGCACCCTGAAGATGTTGACGGTGTGCGCGAAGCGACCCGCGAACATTTGCGCAGCGGCGAGCCCCTCAATACCTGCTACCGCATTCGTACCAAGCACGGCGACTACATCTGGACCCAGGCGCGAGCTGATTCTATTCGTGATGAAAACGGCCGCGCGCTTTATACCTCCGGCGTCAATTTTGATATTACCGAGCTGAAAGAAGTCGAAGCGGCGCTGCGCGAAAGTGAAGCGCGACAGGTACGTATCATCCAGGCATCAAATGATGGCATTTGGGAATGGTTTGGCGGGCATAACGGATTTCATTTTTCCAGCCGCTGTTGGGAGATGCTCGGCTACGAAGATGCTGATGACGTCCTGACCCAAGGCGAAGACCGGCTTCAAGTCTGGCGCAACCATATTTATCCCGAAGATCTGCCCAAGTTTGATAAGGCGCTGTCAGACCACCTGCAACGCAAAGACATCTTTGACATTGAGTACCGTGTGATCAGCGTGCAGGGTGAAATTCGCTGGGTTCGCTGCCGTGGTCGTGCCTATTTTAACGAAGAAGGGCGCGCCATCCGCATGTCCGGCACGAACATGGATACCACCGACATCAAACGTGCTGAAGAGCGCGTGCTAAAAGCCAAGATTGCTGCAGAAAAAGCCAATCAGGCCAAATCCGAATTTTTATCCAGTATGAGCCATGAGCTGCGCACACCGCTCAATGCCATTCTCGGTTACGCGCAGCTGTTTGAATATGACGGCAACCTGACGCAGAGTCAGGTGGATAACCTGCACGAAATTCGCAAAGCAGGGGAGCATCTGCTGCAACTGATTAATGATGTACTTGATCTTGCCAAGATCGAATCCGGCAAGATGACGGTATCGCTGGAGCCGGTATTAACGTCCCGTGTGGTAGCGGAATGTTTTACGCTGGTTCAACCACAGGCTGATGCCAAAAGTGTTCGTCTTTCCGCCAATCTGCACCAGCTTGAAAGTACTTATGTGGTTGCAGACAACGTGCGTCTCAAGCAGGCTTTGATTAACCTGCTGAGCAACGCGGTGAAATATAACGCCATGGGTGGTGAAGTTGAGCTGCGGCTGGGGTTACTGGAAACCAACGAAATGCGTATAGCCGTACGCGATAACGGCCCCGGCATTGCTGCCAACCGGCAACGGGAAATGTTTCAGCCATTCAATCGCCTCAACGCTGAATACAGTAAAGAAGAAGGTTCCGGTGTGGGTCTGGTCATCACAAAGCAGTTGGTGGAGATGATGAATGGAAAGCTGGACTTCACCAGTACTGAAGGCATAGGTACGGAGTTCTGGATTGATTTGCCCTTATCAAGAGAGTGGAATCAGGATTTGATCCTTGGGGCAAAGCATCAGAAGTATGCACCGACGGAGCTGCAGGTGCAGCAACCCAAAAAGATTCTCTATATCGAAGACAACCCCTCAAACATCCGGTTGCTGCAACAATTATTCGCGCGGTATCCGCAGTTACACCTGGACGTGGCCGAGGAGGCTTTCCTGGGTATCTATAAAGCGCGCGCCGAACGACCGGATGTGATTATCCTTGATATTAACCTGCCGGGTATGGATGGGTACGAAGCGTTATCAGTACTTAAACGCGACTCGGCCACCGCCAACATTCCGGTCGTAGGTTTGTCTGCCAATGCGATGCCATATGATGTAGAGCGCGGCCGAACCTCTGGCTTTTACGATTACCTCACCAAGCCGGTGGAAATTAATCATCTCATTCATACTCTCAATCAATTGTTAGCGGACCGTTGAAGTGTTGCAGGCGCTGCTGCACACTAGCGGCCGCCTCCTGATCTTTAGGATGGTCCGCGTAATGAATCGCTTGCCGTTCTAACAACCCGTGCCAGATCAGATTGATTTTTGGCGGATATGTCTGCCGAAAATACAGTTCCGGTGCGTCTTAAATACTCCGGCTATTGAATGAGGAACCGATGGATACCGTATGGCTTTGGGTAGGCTTCAATGTGTTTGTCTTGTGCTTGCTGGCACTTGACCTTGGTGTTCTACACCGGGGTGATAAACAGATAACCGTTCGCCACGCACTTCTGTTAAGTCTGGGCTATGTGGTGCTGGCATTTATATTTGCCGGAGGCATCTTTGCCTTTATGGGGGAAACAGAAGGTTACCAGTTTCTTACCGGCTATCTCATCGAAAAAAGCCTCAGTGTCGATAACATCTTCGTATTTGTTCTGATTTTTTCTCATTTTGCCGTGCCGCCCCAATACCAGTATCGCGTGCTGTTCTGGGGAATTCTTGGCGCGCTGGTATTACGCGCAACCTTGATTCTGGTCGGTGCGGCTGTTATCGAGGCGTTCCATTGGGTGATTTATCTATTTGGTGCTTTCCTGATAGTTACCGGCATTAAAATGCTGGTCACTGTGGGTGAAGAGCCGGATATAGAAAACAACCGCATCGTGACATTTATGCGCCGACGGTTCCGGGTGACGGATGCGTTTGTCGGCAGCCGCTTTTTTGTGATTCAAAACGGTGTGCGCTACATGACACCACTTTTTGTGGTGTTGATCCTGGTGGAAATCACCGACGTCGTGTTTGCCCTTGACTCCATCCCGGCCATTTTTGCTATCACGACTGATCCATTTATCGTATACACATCAAACGTTTTCGCCATCCTCGGTCTGCGCGCCTTGTATTTTGCGTTGGCCGGCATCATCCACCGTTTCCATTACCTGAAGTACGGCTTGTCACTGGTGCTGGTTGTAGTTGGGTTGAAGATGGTGTTAAACGCCTGGTTCGGCACCAAGGTTATTCCGACGGAAGTCGCGTTGCTGATTACGGCGTTACTGGTGGGAGGATCGATGTTCTTTTCAATGTGGAAAACCCGGGGAATGCCTGCCGAAGAGGCCAGCCATTCGGCAAACAAGTGGTGGGTGCCGGGTAGCCCCCGCAAAGATAAAAGCGGAAGCGGCGACGGGAAAAAATAATTCGTCGCCGCCCACGGTATCGGTGAATTTTATTTCAGATAACCCAGGTGTTTTTGCACGGTTTGTAGAATTGGCTTAAACACCTTGGGTGAACCCACCACGATGTGGCCAGTGTCCATGTAAGTTTGTCCGCCGTTAAAGTCACTCACCAAACCACCGGCTTCCTTCACCAGCAAAACCCCTGCAGCAATATCCCATTCGTTGAGATTCATTTCCCAAAATGCATCAAAGCGTCCAGCGGCAACATAGGCCAGGTCAAGCGCGGCCGAACCGCACCGACGAATACCGGCTGTTTGCCCGGCGATTTCCTGCACACAGGCCAGATACGCTGAAATATTATCGAAAGCGTAACCGCTGAACGGAATACCGGTACCGATTAACGCACCATCCAGCGAGCGACGCGGTGACACACGGATACGGCGTCCATTCAGAGCGGCGCCACGGCCACGGCTCGCGGTGAATTCTTCGCGCTTGATAGGATCGAGCACAACCGCATGTTCCAGCTGACCTTTGTATTTGCAACCGATGGAAATTGAGAAGTGGGGGACGCCGTGAATAAAATTGGTTGTGCCATCCAGCGGATCAATGACCCATTCGTAATCTGGATTCTTGCCTTGCTGGACGCCGCCTTCTTCCCCACGAATGCTGTGGTCGGGGTAGGCTTTGCGCAGGTGGTAAATAATTTCTTTTTCAGCAGCCTTGTCGACTTCAGTAACAAAGTCGTTGCGACTTTTGGTTTCAACGGTGAGAAGGTCGACGCGTTCAAATGAGCGTTCAATCAGTTCAGCAGCTTTACGCGCAGCGCGCAAAGCAATGTTCAGCATGGGTTCCATGGGAGCACCAATCAACAAGGTTGTGAGGGAAGATGTAAAAGAGCAGGGGCCGCAGGTCGTTCGGTGACGCCTCTCGCCAGAGGGCGCGGAGTATAGCAGTGCTTCATTAGCTGCTCCAGTGGTAAATGGTAATGTCCGCGGGCTTTCCGGTATCAGATTTACAGCAGTTTTTGTTACACTGCGCGCCCTTTTCCGAATGCACCCCAGACACTGAGAGCCGCCCATGACCGCCGATCCCTTTTCCAATATCCGTATTGTGCTGGTGAACACGACCCATCCGGGCAATATCGGTGGTACCGCACGGGCGATGAAAAATATGGGGCTAACAAACCTTTATCTGGTGGAGCCAAAAGAGTTTCCCTCCGACAAGGCTGTATGGCGCTCGGCGGGTGCAACAGATGTGCTGGATAACGCGGTGGTAGTGGACACGCTTGATGAAGCGATTGCCGGTTGTGGGCTGGTGGTCGGCACCAGCGCCCGTGAGCGCCGCATTCCCTGGCCGTTGCTGGATCCGCGTGAATGCGGCGAAAGCGTCTGGCAGGAAGCGAGCCAGCATCAGGTGGCTGTGGTGTTCGGGCGTGAAGATCGCGGCCTGACTAACGAAGAGCTCCACAAGTGTAATTATCACGTACATATTCCTGCCAATCCCGAGTACAGCTCCCTGAATCTTGCAACGGCAGTACAAGTGATCTGCTATGAAATCCGGATGGCACACCTCATGGCCGCCGAGGGCAAGACCCTGACGCACCATGAGTGGGATATGCCGCCCGCCAGCGCTGAATCCCTGGATGCCTACTATAAACACCTTGAAGAAACGCTGGTGGCGCTGGAGTTTCTGGATCCGACCAACCCCAAACAAACCATGACTCGCCTGCGCCGGCTGTACAATCGGGTGCGCCTCGACCAGATGGAGCTGAATATTTTGCGTGGGGTGCTGACAGCCATGCAGAACTATGTTTTTTATACCGGTAAAGAACTCGATCAGCTGCGGTCTCACGGGCCGGATAAACGCCCCCAGGATTCGTGATTAATTTCCTCTATCAAGCCGGGCAGGCAAATACAGATTGGAAAAAGTGGAATACTTGAGTAAAATGCTCGGTTAATTGCACTGGGGAAATTACAGGCCTAAAAACCTGCCGCCAACGTGAAGGCAGTTGGCTCCCCACCCTGAGGATGGGCGGAAACTGCTATGAGACTGACGACCAAAGGCCGCTATGCGGTGACGGCGATGCTGGATCTTGCGCTTCACAGCGAGCAGGGTCCGGTTAGTCTGGCTGATATCTCAGCTCGACAGGGAATATCGCTCTCTTATCTGGAACAACTCTTCGCGAAACTGCGCCGCTTCAATCTGGTGCGCAGTGTCCGCGGCCCCGGTGGGGGATACTGTCTGGTAGGCGAAACAGCCGAGATCTCTATCGCACAGGTGGTAGATGCCGTAAGTGAGTCATTGGATGCAACCCGCTGCGAGGGGAAGGGTAACTGTCAGGATGGCGAGGTATGCCTCACCCACCACCTATGGCAAGACCTGAGTGTCCAGATCCACCATTTTCTGGATGGAATCTCGCTGGCTGATCTGGTGGCGCGGAGCGATATTCAACAGGTACGCCAGCGCCAGGACGGCCGCATCCATCAGGAAAAGCCCCAATATGATGAGGAACGTCATATTGCATGCAGTGAAATTCTTTAATTCATTTGTCGATGTTGAGCCGTTAAAGCGTGAAATCAACTCTTGAAGCCAGTTTGTTACGCAAGCCCATTTATCTGGACTATGCCGCGACAACGCCGGTAGCACCAGAAGTGGCTGAGGCGATGATGGCATGCCTTACGCTGACGGGTAATTTTGCCAACCCCGCCTCCCGCTCACATGTCTACGGCTGGCAAGCTGAAGAGGCCGTTGAAGAGGCCCGTGGTGAAGTTGCCGCGCTGATTCATGCCGATCCACGCGAAATAGTCTGGACCAGCGGCGCCACTGAGGCAAACAATCTGGCCCTGAAAGGTGCGGCGGCCCGTTATCGGGAAGCGCAGGCGCAGGGTGGCCATATTGTGATCTCGGCGATAGAACACAAGGCGGTACTTGACCCCGCTCACTGGCTTGAGCAACAGGGTTTTCAGGTAACGCGACTTCACCCGGATCAGTACGGGCGCGTTGCCAGCGCGGAACTGCAGGGCGCGCTGCGCGATGACACCTTTCTGGTGAGCATCATGCACGTCAACAACGAGCTGGGCACCATCAACGATATCGCTGAATTAGGTGCAATCTGCCGCGCTCACGGTTGTTTATTTCATGTGGATGCCGCGCAGAGTGCCGGTCGTCTTACGCTCGATATGCAGCAGCAGCCAGTAGATCTGCTGTCATTGTCAGCCCATAAAATGTATGGCCCCAAGGGCGTAGGTGCACTTTTTATCCGACGTGATCCGGCCGTTAAAGTTACGGCACAGATTCATGGCGGGGGTCATGAACGGGGCTATCGCTCCGGCACGCTCGCCACCCACCAATGTGTTGGTATGGGTAAAGCGGCCTCGCTGGCAGCAGCGCGGTTAGCTGAAGAGCCAGCGCAAATTGCCCGCTTGCGTGATCAGCTATGGGAAGGCATCGCTGACCTGCCCGGAGTGAGACTTAACGGGCATCCAGAAGCGCGTGCCTGCGGCCACCTCAACGTTGCGTTTGCGGGTTGTGATGGAGAGATGTTGCTGTTGTCCCTGCGCGATGTGGCTGTATCCACCGGCTCCGCCTGTAATTCCGCCAGCCTCGCACCGAGTTATGTATTGAAAGCGATTGGTTTAGCAGATGATCTGGCCCATGCCTCGGTGCGCTTCAGCCTGGGGCGCTACACAACAGCGGAAGAGGTTACCTACGCTGTTGAGCACATCCGTCAGGTAATCCAACAGTTACAAAAACACTGAATTATTCCTGGCAAACAGGTCAGTGAAATATGAGTAAAGAACAGCCGGGGAGACATCCGGCGCAGACATCAAAAGAGTAACCGTTTTTAGTCGCAGTGAGCCGCCCTCAGGCAGCTCCAGATACTCCGGAAATCACGGAGCAAAGGTGAAGTCATGACTGAACAAGTTGAGCATCTGATCAAGCGCGAATACGCCGCGGGATTCCATACGGCGATCGATTCGGAAACCTTGCCGCCAGGTTTGAATGAAGAGGTGATTCGTTTCATTTCTGCACGCAAAAATGAACCCGAGTGGTTGTTGGATTGGCGGTTGAAAGCCTTTCGTGCGTGGCAGGAGATGGAAGAACCTGACTGGGCCCACGTGAAATATCCGCAGATTGATTTTCAGTCTGTGTCTTATTACTCCGCGCCGAAAAGCATGGCGGATAAGCCGCAAAGCCTGGATGAAGTGGACCCCGAGTTGCTGCGAACCTACGAAAAGCTGGGTATTCCGTTGCATGAACAAGCGGTCCTGGCAGGTGTTGCCATGGATGTTGTGTTTGATTCGGTTTCGGTCGTCACAACATTTCGCGAAAAGCTGGAAGAGGCCGGCGTGCTGTTCTGTTCTATCAGCGAAGCTGTGCATCGATATCCGGAGCTGGTTAAAAAATATCTTGGTACGGTAGTGCCGCAGAAGGACAACTATTACGCTGCGCTGAACTCGGCGGTATTCTCCGATGGATCCTTTGTATACATCCCCAAAGGCGTGCGCTGCCCGATGGAGTTGTCCACGTATTTCCGTATCAACGAGCAAAATACCGGTCAGTTTGAACGTACGCTGATTATTGCGGATGAAGGTTCCCACGTGAGCTATCTGGAAGGTTGTACCGCGCCCATGCGCGATGAAAACCAGTTGCACGCAGCGGTCGTGGAGTTGATTGCACTGGATAACGCCGAGATTAAATATTCCACTGTACAGAACTGGTACCCCGGCAACGAAGAAGGCAAGGGTGGGATCTACAACTTTGTGACCAAGCGCGGCGTGTGCCACACCAGCGCCAAAATTTCCTGGACCCAGGTTGAAACCGGTTCGGCAATTACCTGGAAATATCCCAGCTGTATCCTGCGTGGTGATAACAGTGTGGGGGAGTTCTACTCTGTGGCGCTCACCAATAATTTCCAACAGGCAGACACCGGCACGAAGATGATTCATATCGGTAAAAATACCCGCTCAACCATCATCTCCAAAGGTATCTCTGCGGGGCGCAGTTCTAACGCCTATCGTGGATTAGTACGGATGAACCCCGGTGCTGAGGGTGCGCGTAACTACACCCAGTGCGACTCACTGCTGATCGGCGATAAATGTGGTGCCCACACTTTCCCTTACATTGAAAGTAAAAACCCTACCGCCGTGATTGAACACGAGGCTACCACCTCCAAGGTGAGTGAAGATCAGTTGTTCCTGTGTCAGCAGCGCGGTCTTGATGCTGAAAAAGCAGTGTCGATGATTGTTAATGGTTTTTGTCGCGAAGTCTTCAAGGAATTGCCAATGGAATTTGCCGTAGAGGCGGGCAAGTTACTTGAAGTCAGTCTGGAAGGTTCGGTTGGCTGATGAAAGCCTAACAGTCGTAACCTCCTTAATAATGAGTGGATTTGAATTTATGTTGCATATCACCGATTTATATGCCCGGGTTGAAGAAAAAGAAATTCTGAAAGGCTTGAGTCTTACCGTTAAGCCGGGCGAAGTTCATGCCATTATGGGTCCAAATGGATCCGGCAAAAGTACGCTCGGTAATGTATTGTCGGGGCGCGATGGCTTTGAAGTGACTGGCGGCAGTGTCCAATTTAACGGAAGAGATCTGTTTGAACTGGAGACCGAAGAGCGTGCGCGCGAAGGTCTGTTCCTGGCCTTTCAATATCCCGTGGAAATTCCCGGTGTCAGCAATATGGAATTTCTTAAAGCAGCGGTTGATGCCAAACGCCGGCATCACGATTTACCAGAATTATCCGCCGTAGAGTTCATGAAGCTCGCCCGGGAAACCAGCAATCGCGTGAGCCTGGATCAGGCATTTCTCAAGCGCGGAGTGAACGAAGGTTTTTCCGGTGGTGAAAAAAAACGTAATGAGATTCTGCAGATGATGCTCCTTGAGCCACGCCTGTGCATTCTGGATGAGACAGACTCCGGTCTGGACATTGATGCGCTTCAGGTTGTTGCCAATGGTGTGAACGCCATGCGCAGCGAAGAGCGCAGCTTTATCGTCGTAACGCACTACCAGCGCCTGCTGGACTACATCGTGCCGGACTATGTTCATGTGCTGGCGGGCGGGCGTATTGTCCGTTCTGGTGATAAAGAATTGGCCAAAGAGCTTGAGGAAAAAGGTTACGGCTGGATTGAAAGTGAGGTAGCTTAACCTATGACTGACTTTCAACAAGATGCCGTGCGGCTGGCGGCGCAACAACAAAGCCCCGATTGGCTCGCGGGCCTGCGTCAGCAGGCAGCTGAACAATGGCTGCACGCTTCCTGGCCCACCCGCAAGACGGAGCATTGGAAATACATTTCTTTGTTGCCCTTGCAAAAGGAGGGTTTCAAACAGTGGGCGCAACCCACTGCTGATTGGCAGGATGCTGTTGAGCTGATCGATCTGGATGCTACACGACTGGTTTTTGTCAACGGCGTTTTTGATGCAGCCAGTTCCAGTCCATTGCCGCAAAATGTAGTTCGTTTCGGTGATGCGGATGAAGTGGCTCGCAAGGTAATCCAGCAACACCTGGGCAAGATTGTAGAGGGTGAGCGCCACCTGTTCGCCACACTCAGCAACGCCTGGGCGGCGGACGGAGTGCTGGTACATGTCCCGCGCAACCAGTCACTCGAAAAGCCGGTTTATATTGTTCATGTGTCGACTCCCGGTTCGGAGCCGGCCATTGCCAGTCAGCGTGTACTGATCGTATTGGAAGAAAGTGCGCGGGCCGAGGTTATTGAGCATTATTTGTCGACGGATGCAGCGCAGAACAGCTTTGTTAACAGCCTTACCGAAATTGTGGTGGGTGACAATGCCGAATTGCACCATTACCGACTAAATCTCGAAGAAGAAAACCTGCTGCACCTGGGCGGAGTCCACGTGAACTTGCTGCGCAATGCTCGTTTACGTGGCTTTACGCTGGCTCAGGGAAGCCGGTTGAAGCGCATTGATTATCAGGTGAACCATCGCGGCGCGGGCGCCGATCTGAATCTGCAGGGTGTTTATTTGCCACGTAACAATCAGATGGTGGATTACCACACGAACGTCCAGCACTGCGTGCCTCATTGCACGACCACAGAAATTTTCCGTGGCATTATTGCTGACTCGGCCCACGCCGTATTTAACGGTCGTATTCATATCCTGCCGGATGCGCAGAAAACACTGGCGGAACTGAGCAACAAAAATTTGTTGACCTCAAACAAAGCTGAAGTTGATACCAAACCCGAACTGGAAATTTACGCAGATGATGTGAAATGTGCGCACGGTGCTACCGTGAGCCAGTTAAATGCTACGGCTTTGTATTATATGCAGAGCCGTGGTGTGGCGCGGCAAGAAGCGGAAGTCATTCTGAGTTTCGGCTTTATCAATGAGCTTCTGCAAGATATTGCCGAGCCTGCGGTGCAGGATTACCTGTTACCTCGTTTGGCCCAACTATTTGGTCGCGACGGCGACTTTTTGCAGCACGTTCAACATGACTGATATGACGCTCACCGACACCATCGGCTTCGATGTCGAACGCATCCGGCAGGATTTTCCCATACTGCATCAGCAAGTGAACGGGCATCCGCTGGTTTATCTGGATAACGCGGCGACCACGCAAAAGCCCAACGCGGTGATTGATGCTATCGCCAATTACTATCGCGAAGATAACAGCAATGTGCATCGCGGTGCGCATACGCTGGCTGACCGCGCCACCGCAAAATTTGAAGCAGCGCGTATCACCGTTGCGAAATTTATTAATGCTCCCATTACCAATGGCTCTGCCAAACAGATTTTATGGACACGAGGCACGACCGAGAGCATCAATCTGGTTGCCGCCAGCTGGGGGCGCAGCCAGCTGACTGCCGGTGATCGTGTGCTGGTCTCCGCGATGGAGCATCATTCGAACATTGTGCCCTGGCAGATGGTAGCGCAGGAGAAGGGCGCCTCGGTTGAACCGATACCGGTAGATGCCACAGGCAGTCTGGATTTAGCAGCTTTCGCAGCAATGCTCGACGGACGTGTCAAGATGGTTTCCGTGGGGCAGGTATCCAATGCGCTGGGCAGCATCAACCCGGTAGAAGAAATTACGCGCCTCGCTCACGGCGTGGGCGCCAAGGTATTGATTGATGGAGCTCAGGCTGTCGGCCACTGGCCGGTGGATGTGCAGGCCCTGGATTGTGATTTTTACGCATTTTCAGCGCACAAAGTATTTGGTCCCACGGGAATAGGCGTGCTGTATGGCAAGCTGGATCTTCTTGAAGCTATGCCGCCGTACCAGGGTGGCGGGGAGATGATAGAAACAGTCAGCTTTGCCGGCACCACCTACAATCAGCTGCCCTACAAATTTGAAGCCGGCACACCGGACATTGCCGGCGCGATTGGCCTTGCAGCGGCCGTCAATTATTTGAATGCGATGGATCGGCGTGCGGCTGCCGCCCATGAGCAGGCGTTGCTGCAATATGCGGAAGAAAAAGCGCGCACAACGCAAGGGATCCGCTTGATTGGTACTGCGGGGAAAAAAAGTGGCGTAATGAGCTTCCTGCTCGAAGGGGCGCACCCCCACGATCTGGGGATGCTGCTGGACAAGCAGGGCGTTGCGGTGCGGACCGGCAATCACTGTGCTCAGCCGCTCATGGATCAATTCGGTATACCCGGAACCGTGCGCGCCAGCTTTAGTTTCTACAACACCTTTGCTGAGGTGGATCGTCTTTTCGCCGCCTTGGACAAAGCCAAAACTTTTTTACTTTAAGGCTTTCAGGAGTCCACGATGACAGTTGAATCCTTCGACCCCGTGCAGCAGGCTGTAGAGGTCACACCTGCAGCTGTGGAGCACTTCAGGCGCCAGCTGATTAATCACAAAGAAGCACAGGCCATCCGCCTCAGCGTCAAGCAAAGCGGATGTACCGGGTTTATGTATGTAGTAGATCTGGTGCCGGAAGGGCAGGCGGATGACCTGCGCTACCCGCTAGCGGAAGGCGTCGAGATGCTGGTGGATAAAAACAGTTTGCCGGTGGTCAGTGGCACAAGAATTGATTTTGTAACGGAAGGCGTCAATCGCCAACTGAAATTCCTCAACCCCAACGCCAAAGATTATTGCGGTTGTGGGGAAAGTTTTAACGTCAATTGATGTAGCAGGCTCTTACACTATGGTTGCCACTGAAAGACGTGTCGTTGTTGCCCAGGAAGATTGCCCTGCGCGCCGGGTGCCGGACGGCACACCTGTTACCATCCCGAAAGATACCTTTGTCACCATCACCCAATCGCTGGGAGGCAATTATACTCTGACCTTTCACGGGCAGATGGTACGCGTAGACGGCAGTGACGCGGCCGCCCTGGGGTTGCCCGCCGAGACGCTCAGTTTTCCCCCACCGGTCGATGATCTTATTCATGAAGAGCAGGTCTGGCAGGCGCTGGGAACCGTGTATGATCCGGAAATTCCGGTGGATCTTGTTAATCTTGGGCTCATCTATGGAGTGAAGATTGATCAAGAAACCAAACGGGTCGATATACGGATGACACTGACAGCTCCCGCTTGCGGGATGGGGCCTGTCTTGGTTGGTGACGTAGAGTACCGCGTCCGCAAAGTCCCTAATGTGAACTCGGTGAAGGTGGAGCTGGTGTTTGACCCGCCCTGGCGCCGTGACATGATGAGTGAAGAAGCTCAACTCGAAACGGGCATGTTTTTTTAGCGGAAGGTCCGAATCCACGCTGTTTCATACATCGCTGCGACCCTCAACAACTCTGGATCCTTACTACATGACGCAATTTGGCATTGATATCAGCGCCGACGACATCATCGACACACTGGGCTTTTTCGATTCCTGGGAAGATCGTTATAAATACATCATTGATCTGGGGAAGGAGCTGCCGCCCCTGGCGGAGGAGCATCGGATCGAGGCCAATCTGGTGCGCGGGTGTCAGAGCCAGGTCTGGTTGATCAGCGAAGTGCAAGATGGACGCCTGCTGTTTGCGGCTGATAGTGACGCCTTTATCGTTAAAGGGCTACTGGGCGTAGTGCTCGCTGCCTACAACGGTAAAACCCCCGGAGAAATCCTTGCGTTCGATATTGAGGCGTATTTTGATGCCCTGAACCTGTTGCAACATCTCAGCGCCACTCGTGGCAACGGGCTGCGCGCGATGGTGAAACGAATTCAGGATACGGCCGCCGCATGCTGAGTGGCTTCGTCCCGGATTGTAATTTTCTCTCCAGCCTCCAAAATCCTGATTTTGCAGGGTTTTCCCGTATAAAAAGTCCCCTGATCCGCGTATAATTCGCCGATTTTTCTATTTCATGGAGCTTGGCGCCAAATTGCGCGCGGGCTGACGTTAACCATTGACCAGGATTGGAGTCTCGCATGGCTGTAGAACAGACGTTGTCCATCGTAAAACCGGATGCTGTAGGCAAGAACCATATCGGCGAAATCTTTGCGCGCTTTGAAAAAGCCGGCCTCAAAATTGTGGCATTGAAGATGTTGCAGCTTACCCGTGAGGAAGCCGAAGGCTTCTACGCAGAACACAAAGGCCGTCCGTTTTTTGAAGGTCTGGTTGAGTTTATGACGTCCGGTCCTGTATGTGTGCAGGTCCTTTCCGGGGAGAATGCCATTGCACTTAACCGCGAGCTGATGGGCGCCACCGATCCGCAAAAAGCGGCTCCAGGCACTATTCGTGCGGATTTTGCGACTGCCGTCAGTACCAATGCCGTTCACGGCTCCGATTCTCCCACTTCGGCTGCACGTGAAATCGCGTATTTCTTCAGTAATATTGAAATTTTAGCGCGCTAAATTCATCCCACAATTAACATCCCACAGGTAACACCATGGCCACTTTGTCAGACACACTTCCCACCGCAACCACGCTCGACAGTGCTGTGGCTGTGGAACCGACTGCGTCGGCGGCCAAGGTGAACCTGTTGGGCTTGCCCGAGGCCAAGCTGGTCGCATTTTTTGAAAGCCTTGGTGAAAAGCGCTTCCGTGCCGTACAGGTAATGAAGTGGATTCACCAGCTGGGCGCCGACAATTTTGAAGCGATGACGAACGTCAGCAAGGAACTGCGCCGCAAGCTGCAGGACGTCGCTGAGATTCGTCCGCCGGAAGTAATTAAACAATTGGACTCGGCTGATGGAACACGTAAATTCCTGATTCGCGTCAGCGGCGATAATGTGATTGAAACCGTCTATATCCCGGAGGGCGATCGCGGAACGCTGTGTGTTTCCTCTCAGGTGGGATGTTCGCTGGATTGCAGCTTCTGCGCCACAGGAAAGCAAGGTTTTAACCGCGATCTGACCGCCGCAGAAATCATTGGTCAGGTGTGGATTGCGGCAAAGTCATTCGGACAGCTGCAGGCCAATGCCGAACGTCGTATCACGAACGTTGTATTGATGGGCATGGGCGAACCCTTGTTGAATTTCGATAACGTTGTCGATGCAATGAACCTGATGATGCATGACAATTGCTACGGCATTTCCAAGCGCCGGGTAACACTGAGTACTTCAGGGGTGGTTCCGGCACTTGATCGCCTGAGCCAGTACACGGATGCGTGTCTGGCAATTTCATTACACGCGCCCAATGACGAGTTACGCAACGAATTGGTGCCGATTAATAAAAAATATCCGATTGCCATGCTGCTTGATTCTGCCAAGCGTTATATCGAGGCGATGCCGGATACTCACCGTAAAATTACTATTGAGTACACCTTGATTGATCAGGTCAATGATCGACCGCATCACGCCTATGAGTTGGCTGAACTGCTGCGTGATGTACCGGTTAAAATCAATTTGATTCCGTTTAACCCGTTTAACCTGTCGAACTATAAACGTGTCAGCAATAACGCTTTGCGTCGTTTTCAGGACATCCTGATGGAAGCCGGCTATATTACAACGGTACGCACGACGCGCGGCGATGATATCGACGCGGCCTGCGGACAGCTGGCAGGAGCCATCAACGACATCACCAAGCGCAGCGAGCGGTATCGCGCGCGTTTTGATGAGGCTCAACCGGTAAAAATAATCGCACAATAACGCAGGTTGAAGAAGGTCCGGAGAAAACAATGCAACACAATCTGATGTCTGTCATCGTTACCCGTCTGCTGATTCTGATAGGAGCATTGCTGTTGTGTGCTTGTGTCACTGAGATGGAAGGGCGCAGAGTAGCCAATGTAGATGCCAAGAAAGCATTAGAGTTACATATCAAACTGGCCTCGGGTTATGTACAAAAGAAAAACCGTGAGTCAGCTCGTCATCACCTCAAGAAAGCGTATGAGATAGACAAAAATTCTGTGGGTGCGTCTGCTGTATTAGCGCGGCTATATGAGCTTGAAGGGGAGCCCAAACTGGCCGAAGAACAGTATCGTCGTGTTTTACGGCAGGATAAAAATTTTACCGAGGCCCGCAATTATTTCGGCCTGTTTCTCTATCGGGCACAACGCTATGAAGAGGCTTTCAAAGAGTTTGAGCTGGCGGGTGAAGATCTGGCTTATGTCGAGCGCGCGGAAGTTTTAATTAATGTCGGGCGCACCGCCACAAAACTCGGGAACACAGCTCGTGCAGAAAGTGCTTTTGCGCACGCAAATTTGTTAAATCCCAAGCTTACCGCGCCTTATATTGAGCTGGCTGATCTTAATTTTCAGAAAAAAGAATACGCCGAATCCAAACGCTACCTTGATCAATACGCCAGCCTGCGCAACCATACAGCGCGCAGCTTATTGCTCGGTATTCGCATTGAGCGCATTTTTGGTAACAAAGACAAGGAAGCCAGCTATGCGCTATCGCTGAAGAACCGTTTTCCCTATTCCAAAGAATATCTGGAATACAAACAGACAATGAGTTATTGAGCCGCCAATGACTGAACTTGATCAAGCCACAGAAGATATATCCGCTGCACCAGTGACCCCCGGTACCTTGCTGCTTCAGGCGCGTGAGCGCGCAGGGATTTCCCAGGAGGAGGTCGCTCGTGAACTGCATATCACCGTAACCAAGGTGAAATACATTGAGAGCGATAATTACCATCGCCTCAACACCGACACGTTTATTCGCGGTTATCTGCGTGCCTATGCAAACTTTCTCAAAATTGAAAGTGCTCCGATTATTGCGGCTTATCAGCAGCATGCTGCGGCACAGGGCCTGGTGACTGAGCCGCAATATCCCGTCAGCAAAGAAGCCCCGACCAAAAAGCTTTGGATTTTTGTGGGATTGCTGGTCCTGTTACTTGCGGGTTTATGGCTGATTTCGGTCTGGTTTTTTGATAATCAGGTTGAGCGCCCCGTTGTAGCGCCTCCCGCTATCGTGCCGGCAGTACCTTCAACCTCTATACCGCCGACGACTGTGCCTGACGCGTCAGCTTCAGAAGCGAACCTCCAGCCATCATCAGAAGATACTGCGATAGAAAATGCGGCGGCAGAAATTGGTGCAGCAGAGGAGTTGGCCGCGGAGGCAGCCCCTCAAGAGCCGGCCAGCCCGGTGTTAGCAACTGAGCGCGCCCTGGATCAATTGGAGCTGGTATTTACCGAGGAGTGCTGGCTTGAAGTGAGCGATGCCCAAGGCGACGTATTGGCTACGGAGCTGCAACGTCCTGGCAGCCGTGTCTCGCTGTTGGGTGTAGCGCCGTTCAGTGTAAAACTGGGCAATGCGCCTGCGGTGCGTGTGATGCTCAATGGCGAAGCGGTCGCGGTTAACGCATCAGCCGGAGCCAAAGTAATGACCCTTAATGTAGGTGAGTAGCATGATGTTATTGCAGTCTTTATGCGGTGATCGATATGCACTGTGAATCGCCAATCAAACGCCGCAAATCACGGCAAATTATGGTGGGCAATGTAGCGGTAGGTGGCGATGCCCCTATTTCCGTACAGAGCATGACCAACACGGAAACAACGGATGTTGCGGCTACTGTTGCACAGATTAATCGTATCCAGACGGCCGGTGCTGATATTGTCCGCGTCTCGGTGCCGACTATGGAAGCAGCGGAAGCATTTGGTGAGATTCGCAAACAGGTAACCATTCCTCTGGTGGCGGACATTCACTTTGACTATCGCATCGCTTTGCGCGTGGCAGACCTCGGGGTGGATTGTCTTCGGATTAATCCAGGCAATATCGGTCGTGAAAAACGTATCCGCGCGGTTGTCGATAAAGCGCGCGATATGAACATTCCCATTCGAATTGGTGTTAACGCCGG
>CAYUVQ010000004.1:52459-71371 GCA_964448175.1 uncultured Cellvibrionaceae bacterium
GCACTGTTGATGGATGGCATCGGTGATACCATCCGCATTTCGCTCGCCGCCGAACCGGTAGAAGAAATCAAGGTCGGCTGGGATCTCCTCAAAAGCCTCAAGCTGCGCAGCAAAGGCGTGAATTTTATTGCTTGCCCCAGTTGTTCACGGCAGAACTTTGATGTGATCAAGACCATGAACGAACTTGAGCAGCGCGTGGAAGACATTACTGTTCCGCTTGATGTAGCGGTGATTGGCTGCGTGGTCAATGGGCCTGGCGAAGCTAAAGAAGCGGATCTTGGTCTGGCAGGAGGCACGCCTAACAATTTGATTTATATTGACGGCGAACCGAACCAGAAGCTGGGTAATGAAACCCTGGTCGATGACCTTGAACGTCTGATTCGTGAGAAAGCAGCCAGGAAAATCGCTCAAATGGCTGAAGATGAGCGCAACATAATCGTCCGCGCATAAATATTGATATTCGTTGCGATAGAGTTGGTCGCAATGTGGCAAGACTTTTAAGGAACAACCTTGAAAAAGATTCAGGCAATTCGCGGCATGAATGATCTGCTGCCCACGGATTCTCCATACTGGCAGTATGTTGAGAGCACGCTCGCCGATATCCTGCAGTGCTACGGTTATCAGGAAATTCGGTTTCCTATTCTGGAATCCACTGATTTATTTAAACGCTCCATCGGCGAAGTCACGGACATCGTCGAAAAGGAGATGTATACCTTCGATGATCGTAATGGAGACAGTGTTACGCTCCGGCCCGAAGGTACGGCCTGCTGTGTCCGCGCGTGTGAAGAACATGGGTTGCTGTATAACCAGACACAACGGTTGTGGTACATGGGGCCGATGTTTCGCTACGAGCGTCCGCAAAAAGGGCGCTATCGGCAATTTCATCAGTGCGGTGTCGAAGCCTTTGGCATGTCGGGGCCGGATATCGATGCCGAGGTTTTATTGCTCAGTGCGCGGATTTTGCGTGAACTTGGCGTCGAAGAACTAGTCACACTACAGCTGAATTCGCTGGGTGATACGGCATCACGTAATGCTTATAAAGAAGCTCTGGTGACCTACCTCGAAGCGCGACGCGAGCAGCTGGATGCGGACAGCCAGCGCCGGTTGAGTACAAACCCGCTGCGTATCCTGGACAGTAAAGAGCCAGCGACCCAGGCACTGCTCGATGGTGCCCCGGTATTGCTGGATTATCTGGATGAAGACTCCAAAGCCCACTTTGAGCAGCTTAAACGGTTATTAGACGCGAATGGCGTAAAGTATCAGGTTAATCCCAGATTAGTGCGGGGCCTGGATTATTACGGCAAGACGGCCTTTGAATGGGTCACTGATAAGCTGGGTGCGCAGAGCACGGTATGTGCGGGCGGGCGTTATGACAGCCTTGTGGAGCAACTGGGCGGCAAACCGACGCCTGCGGTTGGTTTCGGTATAGGTCTGGAGCGACTGGTGTTATTGTTGCAGGCCGCTGACTGCATGCCGGAAGGGCTCGAACAGCAGGCCGATATATATATCGTGGCCATTGGTGATGTTCAGGTGGAAGCTCTGCAGTTAGCCGAGCGTATCCGCGATGAATTACCTTATGTCCGGGTCGTCAGTCACTGTGGTGGTGGCAGCTTGAAAAGCCAGATGAAAAAAGCCGATAAAAGCGCAGCGGATATCGCGCTTATTCTTGGTGAGGACGAAGTCCGGATGGGTAAGTTAGCCGTCAAATATCTGCGTCAGGAGCAGCCTCAGGCATTATTGACGCAGGATGAAGTTTTAGAACTTTTGCGATCGCTGGTTTGATTAAGCCGGCATTGCCGATAAAGATTTTTCATTTCTACAATAACAACGCTATAGACCATTACAGGAGCCGATTGTGAGCGTACATTTATCCGAAGAAGAACAACTGGAAGCCATGAAACGTTGGTGGAAAGAATATGGCAAGATCATCATTATCAGCGCGCTCATTGCTATCGGTATCTACTTTGCCTGGAATGCCTGGCAGGACCAGCAGCGCGAAAAAGCTGAAGCAGCCTCGGCAACTTACGAAGAGCTGCTGAATGTTGTCACGGTAGAGCCGGGTCAGAGCCTGAGTGACGCTGAGCGAGCTACTGCAGAACATCTGGCTGCCCAGCTGAAAGAGGGCGATAGTAACAGTTTATACGCGCACAATGCGGCGTTTTTCCTGGCAAAAATTGCCGTTGCACAAGGTGAGCTGGATAAAGCTTCTGGCGAATTGCGTTGGGTTCTGGCGAACAAACCTGATCTGGCCACAGAACAGCTGGCTAACCTGCGTCTTGCTCGTGTTTTGCTGGCCCAGCAGAATTACGATGAAGCCCTCAATTTGGTGCAAACACCTCCAGCAACCGCTTTTGCTTCAGAATACGCGGAAGTTCACGGCGACATATTAAAAGCCCAAGGTGATCTGGATGCGGCCCGAACTGCCTATGAAAAGGCGCTCTCTTCGGCGAATCCGCAACAGCAGGAGCGTTTTATGGTGCTGCAAATGAAACTCGATGACTTGAAACAACCAGCCGCCACCATTGCTTCTTCTACCGCAACCCCAGATGCAGCGACCTCTGAGGAGACCGCTGAATGAGAGAGGTAAACTGGTCCGTCCGGGGTTTGAACGGAACGCTGCTTTTGTGCGCCATCCTGTTATCGGGGTGTTCATTATTCGGAAAAAAAACGGGTAATGAGCCGCTGGAATTGGTGGATTTCGACGCGACCGTCAAACTCAAGAAAGTCTGGCAACGCGGTGTGGGTGCCGGACAGGGAGACGGATTTACCCGTCTGACCCCCGTCATTGATGGCGAGGTTATTTACAGTGTTGATCATAAAGGACGTGTTGTTGCACTGAATCGCGAGACGGGTAAAGTTCTTTGGCAGCGCAAGACAAAAGAAAGTATCAGCGGCGGTATCGGCGCTGAAGCAAATATTCTGTTTATCGGTAATCAAGGCGGGGAATTGATCGCACTGTCCGCTGAAGATGGCAGTGAAATCTGGCGTAAACCCCTGAGTGGCGAAATCCTGTCGGTCCCGCGTAGCAATGGGGATGTGGTAGCCGTACAAACCATGAACGGCCGTCTGTACGCATTGAATGCAAAGACCGGTGATGAATTGTGGTTTTATGAAAATCCACCGCCGGTGCTGATTCTGCGTGGCACGCCTTCTCCTATCGTCACGGATAATGCCATTTACGCCGGGTTTTCTAATGGGCGTCTCATGGCCTTTAATCCTTTAAATGGCCTGATTCTGTGGGAGCAGCGCATCGCAATTCCGCAGGGGCGGTCTGAGCTTGAACGCATGATTGATGTCCATGCTTCGCCCATATTGCGTGAAGGCATTGTCTATGCGGCAGCTTATCAAGGGCGTGCAACAGCACTTGCCCGTGGAACTGGCAGCGCTATCTGGGCTCAGGACAGCTCTACCAGCGAAGACATTGCGTTGTCAGAAAACCAGCTGTTCCTCGCCCAGACGGACGGCACAGTAACCGCTTTTAATTCGGCCAATGGTGAAGTGCTTTGGACCAACGAACAAATGCTGCGTCGCGGATTGAATGCGCCTCAGGCCTTCAGTGATTATGTTGCGGTAGTGGATTTCAAAGGTTATCTGCATGTGATGCGCCGATCCGATGGTGAGTTTGTCGCACGAGTCCGGGTAGACCGTAAAGGAGCACGGGCGCCCATGTTGACGGATGGCAACATCCTGTATGTTTACGGCAATCGCGGAAAATTGACCGCTTATGAAGCAGTAGAGAAGAAATAACTTTCCTTTCTACGCGTTGTGCACGCTACAATCAGCCAGGTAGACAACTCGTGTTGTTTATCTGGCTGATGTCTTTAAACCTCCGCAATAGTGTTGCGGGTCTTTTATCTTCCGTTAAACCATCGAATATCCCGTTATGATCCCAGTGATTGCGCTTGTTGGTCGCCCGAATGTGGGCAAATCCACCTTATTTAACCGTTTGACTCGCACCCGGGATGCGCTGGTAGCCAACTACGCCGGCCTGACCCGGGATCGCAAATACGGCGAAGGCAATATTGAAGGCCGGCGTTTCATCGTGATTGATACCGGTGGTATCAGTGGCGAAGAAGAGGGTATCGACAGTGCAATGGCGGGCCAGTCCCTGTTAGCCATTCAAGAGGCCGATATTGTGCTGTTTATCGTAGACAGTCGCGATGGGTTGACCTCTGCTGACCACATGATTGCCCGCCATTTGCGGGTGAATAACAAAAAGACATTCCTGGTTGCCAATAAAATCGATGGCATGGATCCGGATGTTGCGCTGGCACCTTTTTATGAACTAGGGCTTGGTGAAATTCACCCGACTACCGCGACGCACGGCCGTGGTGTTAAATCCATGATGGAAACTGTGCTGGAAGATATTCCCGAAGTTTCCGAAGAAGAAGTTGAGGATGTCGCTACCGGTATCAAAATTGCCATTGTCGGCCGGCCAAACGTTGGTAAATCCACCTTAGTAAACCGTTTGCTGGGTGAAGAGCGCGTTGTGGTATACGACCAGCCCGGAACCACACGGGACAGTGTTTACATCAATTATGAGCGCTTCGATAAGCCCTATACGCTGATCGATACGGCGGGCGTGCGGCGGCGCAAAAACGTAGCCCTGGCTGTTGAAAAATTTTCTATCGTTAAAACCATGCAGGCGATCAGTGATGCCAACGTCGTTGTGCTGGTGATGGATGCCAGTGAAGGCGTGGTAGATCAGGATTTGCATTTAATGGGCAGCGTGATCGATGCCGGCAGGGCGCTGGTCATTGCGTTGAACAAATGGGACGGTTTAGAAGACTCTCATAAGCAATACGTGAAGAATGAACTGGAACGCCGCTTACGCTTCGTTGATTTCGCTAATATCCATTTTATTTCCGCACTGCATGGCACCGGCGTCGGTAATCTGTATAAATCCATTGAGCAGGCATATCACGCCGCAACCGATAAGTTCTCCACTAACTTCCTGACCCGGATTCTGGAGGATGCAGTGCGCGAGCATCAGCCGCCGATTATTGCCGGTCGACGGATCAAGCTGCGTTACGCTCACCCCGGCGGGCATAACCCGCCGATCATAGTAATTCATGGCAACCAGACGGCTGAAGTGCCGGACCATTACGTGCGTTACCTCGAAAAAACTTATCGACGCGTATTAAATCTGCACGGAACGCCAATTCGTATTGAATTCCGTTCTGGCGACAACCCTTTTGCGGGTAAAAAGAATGAATTGACCAAGCGTCAGTACGCGAAGAAACGTCGACTCATGGATCACGCTGCTAACAAGAAGAAAAAGTAACGTTAGATTTATACGGCCGGTTGTTGCGGAGCACTTCAGAAAATAACTTTTCAGGGCTCCAATCTCGAAAACCTTTCTGAATGCCCTCATTTGAGGGCATTTTTTTCATCTATAGTTTGTCTATCCTTCATTGACCCTGTTCTATCCTGATCGCGGTACGCCATGAATAATCTTGCGGTGATTATTATCTGCCTGGCCATTGGTCTGGTATTGCAGCGTTTGCGTCGCTGGCCGGAAGGCGCAGCGGCTACGTTGAACTTATATGTGGTTTACGTTGCGCTGCCTGCACTGGTGTTGGCGGAGATTCCCCGGCTAACCTTGGATCGTCACGCTTTACTGTCGATAGTTTTTGCCTGGCTCATCATGGCCGTGGCGGCGGTGATTACCTGGTTAACTGCACGTCTGCTCAAGTGGTCACGCGCCGTAACCGGCGTGTTGATGTTGACGGTACCGCTGGGTAATACAGGCTTCCTGGGTCTGCCGTTGATCGAGGCATTGCTGGGGGTACAAGCGGTGCCTTATGCGATTTTGTACGATCAGTTCGGGACGTTTCTGGCCTTGAACACATACGGCATTCTGCTGGCCGCCTATTATTCGGGTAACAGCGTAACGGCTGGCCGGTTATTCAAGACCATATTGAGTTTTCCTCCTTTTATTGCCTTGTTGATTGCTTTTGCCACGCTGTGGTTCGACTACCCGGAATGGCTCTTCAGTGCATTTGAACGAATCTCGTCTACACTAGTACCGGTAGTAATGGTGGCAGTTGGTTTGCAGTTCCGTTTACGCCTCGATTGGGAGTATCTCTCACCGATCGGCGTGGGATTGCTGTATATGCTCGCGGTTACACCGGCACTGGCGATGCTGCTGTTGTGGATTTTCGGGATCACCGGGACGGTAGCGAATGTCATTGTTCTGCAGGCTGCGATGCCCGCTATGATTTCGGCCGGTGTGCTGGCGATGTCATACAATCTGTTGCCGCGGCTGACGGCCAGCCTCGTAGGCTACAGTTTATTAGTATCGTTATTTTCGGTCTGGTTGTGGCGCCACTTGCTGGTATAGGTCTCTACAACCGCTTCCTTGTCATGGAGTGGAGGAATGATGTTGCGAGAATTGCCCGATTCATCTGCGAATATGAACAATAACCTCCCCGGCAGTACCTATGACCCTTTAGTCGTTGATGCTTATACTCGCCACCTCGTCACGGTAAACGAGACGCGGAAAGTCATAGCCAGTGATGATATTTGCAACAGCCAGGGCAGCCTCCTCATACAAAAAGGCGCATCCATGACGGCTGAAGCGATTCAGAACATCACCGATGCCAAACTGATGTTTCCTATCGAAGCGTGCATCACCATTAAAAGTGAAATAGATGGTGAGCAACTGCAAAAAGATTTCATCGCAGTGATGCGCGAAGACGACATCCTGCACTCTATTCATGATCGTTATAACCTCGATAACCTGCTTCATCGAGAGTGCTGCAATTATCATCGCTACCCGCTGTTACGCCAGAAAATAACGGTGTTGGCTGAAAGTATGCCGGACACGTACAACCGCTCGTTATATTGCGCTTGGTTGGCAATGCTGATCGCCAAGGAAATGCGTTTACCCCGGGAAGACATCAACACGGTATTTCTTGGCGCCCTGGTGCATGACATCGGAATGTTGCATGTCAATCCGGCGGTACTTGGAAAATCGTCGACACTGACTGCAGAAGAGTGGCGGGAGATTCAAGCGCATGTTGTTATTGGTCAAAGAATTCTGACCGGAGTCGAGGGACTGCCCGCGCAGGTAAGTCTGGCGGTACTTGAGCATCATGAGCGATGTGACGGCACAGGTTATCCCAGCGGAAAAGTGGAAAGTGAACTGTCTTTACCGGGCCAGATAATTGCGTTGGCTGACAGCGTGATAGCGGTATATCACAATCGCTTTAAACCCCACGGCCGCAGCTGGCGCGATGTGATTCCCGTGATCCAGATGAACAACCAAGCATATTTTTATCGCAACTTTGAAGTGTTGACGACGATCCTGCGTCGCAGTGAAATGCCTCAGCCGGGCGTGGTCGGTGGCGATGGAACACCAGAGTTTATCGAGAAGCTGATTGAGCAGCAGAAAGATATGAAGTCGCGCTTCAAGCGTTTTGAAAAATTGCTGCTGTCGTTTGGCTTTACTCACGGTGACCGCAAATTGCATGCATTACAAAACGTTTTTTTTCATATCGCGACGTCAATAAATGGCTCGGGTGTATTTCAGGATGATTATGCTCAGTGGCTGGAGCAGTTAAAAACTAAATGCCATGGGCAAGGCTTCAGCGAAGTGGAAGACGCTTATTTAATGTTGGAGGAGGCGAGCTTTCACCTGCAGCGTCTTAATCGCATGATTCAGATATACGCCGCGTCGGGTAGCTGTAAAAATAAGACAGTTCAGCTGGCGCTGGAGGCAGAACTCGAAAAGGAGTGCCCCACTAGCTCGGCCGATGTGCGCAGGGCGCGCATCGACCAGCCGTGTGACGATGAAGAAAAACTTATCATTGAATAAATTCTTTATTCAATGTTTTATTTTTTGTTATGCCAGAAAGGCTGGCCGATAGTCGGTGTGCTTGGGCTGGCTGTCTGACGCTTCTGCATTAAACCGGCATGAAACGCTTTGCGACCTGCATCGATAGCATCAGCAAAGGCTTCGGCCATCAGCGGTGGGTTGTGCGCCCGGGCTACAGCAGTGTTCAACAAAATTCCATCAAAGCCCATCTCCATCGCTTCTGTTGCCTGCGAGGGCGCACCCAGACCAGCATCAATAATCATCGGGACATCAGTGATCCGTTCACGGAGCGTACGCAGATTGTAACGGTTCAACAGACCCTGACCGGTGCCGATCGGCGCACCCCACGGCATCAATACTTCACATCCCACGTCTAACAGGCGCTTGCATAAAATTAAATCGTCCGTGCAGTAGGGCAGGACCTTAAACCCTTTTTTTATCAGCACATCTGCTGCTTCAACCAGACCAAACGGATCGGGTTGCAGGTTGTAATCGTCGCCGATGACTTCCAGTTTTATCCAATCGGTAGCGAACAGCTCGCGTGACATTTCTGCAAGCGTTACTGCTTCTTTAACCGATTTACAGCCCGCCGTATTGGGCAACAATTTGCAGCCGCTTGCCTGGATGTACTGCCAGATCGCATCGCCGTCGCGGTTGGCCGGGTTCTGTCGCCGCAACCCCAGCGTAACGATAGCGCAACGGGATTGGGTGATCGCATCGCGCATGATTTGTGGTGAAGCGTAGAGGGCGGTCCCCAGCAAAAAACGACTGGCAAAACTTTCGCCATAAAGCGTTAAATCATCACTCATATCAACCACCTCCCACGGGCTTAACAATATCGACTTCGTCGCCCGCTTGCAGGCGGTAGTCGCTGTAGCCGGAGCGTGGAACAAATTCCCCGTTGATCGCAACGGCAATTTTACTGTCTGCAAAACCCCAGCTAACAATGGCATCACTCAAGGATGTATTAGCAGGGACTGTCGTAGGTGTGTTATTCAAGCTGAGTTCAATCATAGGAATTCACTAGGCTGTCAGGATTGAATGGAAAGGTTTTTCGGGTGCATTTTGAATGCACGCCAGCACATGACTGGCAACAGCAGGAGCCAAAAGAAATCCATGGCGAAATAAACCATTTGCACGAATTAAGCCCGGTTGGGTATCAACCCTCGGCATGTTATCCATAAAAGCCGGCCGCAGGTTTACCCCCAGTTCGAGAATTCTTGCTTCTGCAAATGCGGGTGAAAGTGTGTAGAGCGCGCTGCTCAATTCCAGTGATGATTGCAGTGTGACAGGCGAGCGATCTTCACTTTCAATTTGTGTTGCACCAATGATGAATCGATGGTCAGGCTTGGGCACGATATACAGTTGATAGCGGGGGTGCATGAGTCGTACCGGGCGTTGCAGTGTGACCTCACGGGTTTCTACATGCAGTGTCTCGCCGCGCACTCCGCGTAGCTGATTGACAGCGGTTTTAGCACCCATGCCGCGACAATCAATCACCAGATCGTAGGACCGTTGTTCCGTAGCGGTCACGATAGTGTAAGCATTAACTGTGACAGGACAATGCTCAATGCATTCACCCCCGGCTGCACGGATTTCCGTGAGCAATACCTCGAGCAATTGCCGATTATCAATATGGCCTTCGTCTTCCAACAACAGACCGTCCTGGAAGGCATCATGTAGATCCGGCTCAAGCTGACGAATTTCTTCGCGGTTAACCCAGCGGTAACCGATCTGCTCGCGCAAGACGAACTGTAATTCCTGCGCGAATTGCTGCAGTTCACTAACGTCCTGCGGGTGCGCAACCACCAGACTGCCGCGCTGCGAGAAAAGCGGTGTGATGGGGGGATTGCGTAGCTCCTTGAGCCAGAGCGGCCACTGGCGCAGGGCGAACATACCCATTTCGTAGACAGAGTATTCCGAAACGACGGCTTCGCTTAAGGGCGAGATCATGCCGGCGGCAGTGAACGCGGCGGCTGGAGAGGGGGAGAAAGCACCGGCTTCATAAAGTGTAACGCGTGCTCCGGCATGCGACAGTTGCCAGGCAAGCAGGCGCCCGAGCAAGCCGGCTCCGGCAATAGCGATGGAATCGGGTTGTTTACTGTTCACGATGTCTCGATTGGGATGCGGGTGAAAAAATAAATTGAGGCGCAGCGCGGAGGAGGGGCATAGCAGCACCTTGTTCCCTCCGCAGGTCTCAACCTGATCAGGTTCTACGGGTTCGGCCGTACCGATCTCAGCCTCCGAATGTTCATGATGAACACCAAGGCGCCCCGACAAGCGTGTTCAATATACTTGGGTGATACCGGAGCTGCAATCGCCAATCCGGTCAAGACAGGACTTTTTCCACGCGACACTGCAATTCACCATCAGCGAGGCGAGTGCTTATGTGATCCCCCGCCGCGATCTGGCTGCTATGGGTAATGACCTGCTGTTGCGGGCCGGTCACGATGGCATAGCCTCGTTGCAAGGTATTCAAAGGACTTACGGTTTGGAGTAAGCGCGCCGCCTCGGCCAGCCGTTGCTGCTGCGTCCGCAGATGCCGCTGCATGTTCTTTAACAGTGCTGCCTGGTGCTGGCTGATCTGTACATTCAGTTGTTGGATTCGCACTCGGGGTTGCAGGGGCTTTTGCCGCAATACCAATGTGTTGAGGCGCGTGTGGTAACGCAGCAGCTGATGATCTACCGCACGCACAAGACGCATCTCCAACCCATCCAGCCGCTGGGCCTGTTGTTGAAGCCGTTCACCAGGATGGCGCAAACGGGAGCGCAGCCAGGTCAGCCGCTGGGTGAGCGATTGAAGTTTACGCTCCATGACTTCCTGCAGAAGAATTTCATACCCAGCGAACGTCTGCAGCCAGTCTTCTGCATCTGGAACCAAGAGTTCCGCAGCCGCGGACGGGGTTGGGGCACGCAGATCTGCTACAAAGTCAGCAATCGTAAAATCCACTTCGTGGCCAACCGCGCTCACCAGCGGTAACTTACTGGCATGTATCGCGCGGGCCACGACTTCCTCATTAAATGGCCACAGGTCCTCCAGCGAACCGCCACCACGGGCGAGGATGATGACATCAAACAATCCGGCCCGGTTGGCCAGCTCAATGGCCCGCACAATCTGCGGCGCCGCTTCTTTACCTTGAACGGCGACGGGGATGACGGTGACAGGGACGGCGGGAAAGCGCCGGTTAAGCACACTGATCACATCGCGGATTGCCGCACCGGTCGGTGAAGTAATAACGGCGATATGTTGGGGCAGGGACGGCATGGGCTGTTTGTGCGCTTCATCAAACAAGCCCTCGCCAGCCAGCTTGACCTTAAGCGCCTCAAAGGCGCGCTGCAGCGCCCCGAACCCGGCTTCTTCCATGTGTTCTACGATTAACTGGTAATCGCCGCGGCCTTCATACAGGCTGACTCTGGCACGCACCAACACCTGCTGCCCCTGGCGCGGTGCAAAGCGAACCAGCATGTTGCGGTTGCGGAACATCGCACAACGCACCTGCGCCTGGTCGTCCTTCAATGTGAAGTACCAGTGGCCTGAAGAAGGTTGCGACACATTGGATAACTCGCCTTCGATCCACAACAGGGGCAGGTGGGTTTCCAGTAACTGTTTCGCCCGGCGATTCAGCTGGCTGACGGAGAGCACGTCGCGATCGGTGCTGGCGGTGAAGATATCGGGAGTAAGCATGGCGGCTATTCTAGGCGATGCCGACCCATCGCTGCCACTACTCCAGGGAACTGGCGGAGCAAAAATGACACTACATCAGCGGTTATAACTCAAGAGATCGCGCAACATCTGGTAGTCACTGGTTTACCCTGTTCTGTTGAACAGCTATAATTTCGCGCTTATTTTACTCTCTGAATAGAGGTTGGTTGGTATGTTGCGAATTGCTGAAGAAGCTCTCACGTTTGATGATGTTTTGCTGGTGCCGGGTTATTCCGATGTCACCCCGAAAGACGTGTCGCTCAGGACCCAGTTAACCCGTGGTATTCAGCTCAATATTCCTTTGATCTCTGCCGCGATGGATACTGTAACCGAAGCCCGCCTGGCGATTGCTATTGCACAGGAAGGTGGCATTGGGATCATCCACAAAAGCATGAGCATTGAACAGCAGGCGATGGAAGTTCGCGCCGTCAAAAAGTTTGAAGCGGGTGTAGTGCGGGACCCAATCACCATTGATTCCAAAGCTACCATCCGCGACCTGCAGGCATTAACCCGCAGAAATAACTTCTCGGGTGTGCCGGTCCTGGATAATGGTGATCTGGTCGGGATTGTGACAGGCCGTGATGTCCGGTTTGAAACCAATCTGGATGCACCTGTTTCCGCCATCATGACGCCCAAAGCGAAACTGGTAACAGTTAATGAAGGGGCCGGGGCTGATGAGGTCCGCAGCCTGTTGCACAAACACCGCATCGAGAAAGTGCTGGTGGTGAACGAAAAATTTGAATTGCGCGGACTGATTACGGTTAAGGACATCAACAAAGCCGAGCGTTACCCTAACGCCTGTAAAGATCCTGAAGGGCGTCTGCGTGTGGGCGCCAGTGTCGGAACGAGTCCTGATACCGATGAGCGCGTCGCGGCTCTGGTTGATGCGGGCGTAGATGTATTGGTCGTAGACACCGCCCACGGTCATTCCAAAAATGTGCTGGATCGCGTGCGCAGCATCAAAGAAAAATACCCTCACGTACAGGTGATCGGAGGCAACATCGCTACGGGTGCGGCGGCTAAAGCGCTGGTAGAAGCTGGCGCGGATGCAGTTAAAGTAGGTATTGGTCCTGGCTCTATCTGTACTACCCGTATTGTCAGTGGTGTCGGCGTACCCCAGGTATCCGCAATCGCCAATGTAGTAGCGGCCTTGAAAGGTACTGATGTACCCGTTATCGCGGATGGTGGTATTCGTTACTCGGGCGACATCTCCAAAGCTATTGCTGCCGGTGCCCATGCCGTCATGATGGGATCCATGTTTGCCGGGACCGAAGAAGCTCCAGGAGAAGTCGAGCTTTATCAGGGGCGGACGTACAAAGCCTACCGCGGGATGGGTTCCCTGGGTGCCATGGCAAAAACTCAGGGTTCCAGCGACCGTTACTTCCAGGACGCCAGTCAGGGTGCTGAAAAGCTGGTGCCGGAAGGGATCGAAGGTCGGGTTCCCTATAAAGGGTCACTGACAGTGATCGTGCATCAAATGATGGGTGGCCTGCGCTCTTCCATGGGATATACCGGCTGCCGCAGCATCGAAGAAATGCGCTCCAAACCCGAGTTTGTCCGGGTTACCGCGGCCGGCATGGGTGAAAGCCACGTTCACGATGTGCAGATAACCAAAGAGGCACCGAATTATCCGGTCGGTGGCCACTAAACAACAGGATGACACTCGGGCGGCTTGGCCGCCCGAGTGATTTTTACCTCAACGAAATTGTTATTGACTCCTTCATCAGTGGAAACTTCATGACTCAGGACATACACGCCCAACGCATTCTTATTCTTGATTTCGGTTCGCAGTACACGCAACTGATTGCCCGCCGTGTGCGCGAGATCGGTGTCTATTCCGAGATCCGCGCTTTCGATATGAGCGAGACTGAGATTCGTGAGTTTAATCCGCGCGGCATCATCCTCGCGGGTGGTCCCGAATCGGTTACAGCTGATCGATCACCCCGCGCGCCGGAAATTGTTTTTTCGCTTGGCGTACCAGTGCTGGGGATCTGCTACGGCATGCAAACCATGGCTGAACAATTGGGCGGTTCAGTGGAATCATCCAACCTGCGTGAATTTGGTTATGCCCAAGTCAAAATTCACGGCGATTCGGCACTGTTCGCCGATATCAAAGACCATGTCGACCACGACGGCAGCGCTCTGCTTGATGTGTGGATGAGCCACGGCGATAAAGTTAAGCAGCTACCGCCAGGTTTCAGCATCATGGCATCCACTCCATCGTGCGCCATCGCTGGTATGTATTCTGCGGAAAAGAATTTCTACGGCGTGCAGTTCCATCCAGAAGTTACTCATACTTTGCAAGGCAAGCGAATCTTCGAACACTTTATTTTTAATCTGTGCGGCTGCGAAGCGTTGTGGACTCCCGCCAATATTGTTGAAGATGCGATCAAGCGCGTGCGCGAACAGGTCGGTAGCGACAAAGTGCTGTTAGGTTTATCCGGCGGTGTAGATTCTTCGGTGGTGGCGGCCTTGCTGCACAAAGCCATCGGCGATCAGCTGACCTGTGTGTTTGTCGACAATGGACTGCTGCGCAAAAACGAAGGCGATCAGGTCATGGACATGTTTGCCAAAAACATGGGCGTGCGTGTTATTCGCGCGAATGCAGAAGAATTATTTTTGGGCAAACTGCAAGGCGAAAGCGATCCGGAAAAGAAGCGCAAGATTATCGGTAATACCTTTATTGAAGTATTCGATACCGAAGCCACCAAACTGAAAGATGTTAAATGGCTCGCGCAGGGCACGATTTATCCTGATGTGATTGAATCCGCCGCAGCCAAAACCGGCAAGGCCCATGTGATCAAGTCGCACCACAATGTGGGTGGTTTGCCGGAAGATATGGCGTTTGAGTTAGTTGAACCGCTGCGCGAATTGTTTAAAGACGAAGTGCGTGCAATTGGTCTTGAACTGGGCTTGCCCTACGACATGGTTTATCGCCATCCGTTTCCCGGCCCGGGCCTGGGTGTACGCATTCTTGGTGAAGTTAAAAAAGAATATGCCGATATTCTGCGTGAAGCCGATGCAATCTTTCTGGAAGAATTGCGTGCGGCTGATTGGTATCACAAAACCAGTCAAGCATTTGCTGTTTTTCTGCCGGTAAAGTCCGTAGGTGTAGTGGGGGATGGCCGTCGTTACGAATGGGTCATTTCACTGCGCGCTGTCGAAACCGTCGATTTCATGACCGCCCGTTGGGCACATCTGCCGTACGACCTGCTGGAAAAAGTTTCCAATCGCATCATCAATGAAATCAGTGGTGTCTCCCGTGTTTGCTACGACGTGTCGAGCAAGCCGCCGGCGACGATTGAGTGGGAATAATGATAATTCCGTGGGAGTTTTCACCGCCCCGAACCAATCAGTACTGACGCTCTAGGTTTGACATCAGTAGGAAATACTAAAAAGCCCAGCTACTCGCTGGGCTTTTTTTGTTTTGTGGTCCTACGACTCTTGGCTATCTACCGCATTGATCGTTGGCAGTCTCACTGGAATGGGCGCGGGATTTACCTAAAACGGAGACGCTCTCCGATTATTTGATATACTAGCCGGCCCACAAAACTGATTGCACGAATGAGACAGGACGTTATCTCAACCAAATGGGTTGGTGCTGATAGGAATTCACTGTGGCTACATCACATTCCACGACTGCAGGCGGGCCGAGGTGGTAATCGCAGTCACTTGAGCTGGCACGACGAGGTAATCATGCGGGAACAACCGGTTCTACGGGCGGACGCGCGGCGCAATCGAAGTCTCATTCTTGCGGCGGCTAAAACCGTTTTTGCGCGCGATGGGATTGACGCTTCGCTCGATGAGATCGCCCGGTCTGCAGGCGTCGGCTCAGGTACGCTCTATCGCCATTTTCCTACTCGGGAGCATTTACTTTACGAGTTGCTCTATGAGCGTCAGGCGGTACTACTGTCGTGCCGCGATGAAGCAGTCGCGCTTAGCTGTTCGCGGGCAGCGCTCCAGCATTGGATGACGGGGCTTACGGATTATCTCCGCGCTTTTAGTGGCTTGCCGCGCTCTCTCATCAATGCCTTTGAGGCTCAGGCGTCGCCCTTAGCAGTCACCTGTAGAACGTTGGTTTCGGTCACCGAAGAGCTGTTGTCGCGCGCTCAGGCTGAGGGGACGGCGCGCTCGTCGGTGTCGCCACCAGCGCTCTTTCTCAGTGCGCTGGGTGCAGCATTCGTGCATGACAAGGCAAGCGATTACGGCACCACCCCCGAGAGAATCCACGAGGTATTGGCTCTTGGTTATCTTATTGATGCCTCAGTAGCAGACTCGCCATGCCGCTTCGGCTCAAATCATAGTAGTGAAATAGCTAACACCGGAGGCTATCTAAATGACAGCATTATCGATTCTTGAATTGGTGCGGGTTACAGAAGAGACGAACGCAGGTGCCGCCCTTAACAATGCGCGCGACATGGCAGCTCATGCGGAGCGCTGGGGTTACAAGCGCGTGTGGGTGGCGGAGCACCACAATATGGAAGGTATTGCCAGCGCTGCTACGTCGATTGTTATCGCCCATATTGCCGGGGGCACCAAGACCATTCGCGTAGGCGCGGGCGGCATTATGTTACCCAATCATGCGCCCTACATTATTGCTGAACAGTTCGGGACGCTTGAGCGGCTTTATCCCGGCCGCATTGATCTCGGACTGGGCCGCGCACCAGGTACTGATCATGCCGCAATCCGCGCCATGCGCCGTGCTCCCAATGCGTCGGATCATTTTCCTGAAGATGTCCAGGAGCTTCAGGCGTTTCTTGGTCCGGCGCGGCCGGGGCAGCGGATTCTCGCCGTGCCCGGCACCGATAGTAATGTGCCGTTGTGGATTTTAGGTTCGAGTACTTTCGGGGCAGCGTTGGCGGCCGAACTGGGTTTGCCCTATGCCTTCGCTTCGCACTTCGCGCCGGACATGCTGATGCCGGCGCTGGAGATCTACCGCAGCCGCTTCAAACCATCTGCACAGCTTGACAAGCCTTACGCCGTGGCGGGTATCAATATCATTGCCGCCGATACGGACGCTGAAGCGGTGCGGCTGGCCACCACGCAACAGATGTCGTTTGCCGATCTGTTCGCGGGGCGGCGTGGATTGAGTAAGCCGCCCATCGATGATATCGACACCTATTGGACGGTGAGTGAAAAGGTTCAGGCCATGCATATGTTGAAGTATTCAATCTTCGGTTCAGTGGCGACGGTGCGCTCTGAACTGCAAGCTTTCATTGCCGACACTGGTGTCGACGAAGTGATGATTGTTTCCGATGTCTACGACCATCAGGCGCGGCTGCGCTCGCTCGAATTAATTATCGAAGCGATGAGTTCTTAACGGTTTATTCGTTGTTTACACACGCGCTTTTATGAGCGTTTGCGTCAGGCACTTTAACTATCGAAAGAGCAGATTGAATGAGGCGAGCCGAAATAATTAATTCCGCCTCGCGCGGTGTTACAACATTCAGGAAACTGACGGATTAGAACTCCATGGTTTCGCCGTCCGCCGGGATGCGGACGCGAGCCTGAATACCGTGTTGCGTAACATATTCATTCAACTGTTTGCGGCTCAATGTCATATGGTTGATCGCATCCATATGGGTCGCAACGATGGTCGCGTCCGGCATGATCTGATATGTGTGGAGCACATCGTCTTTCCCCATGATGATAGAGCCGGTGAAGCCAACCACACGGGCATCGCCGGTATTCAGGACGATCACGTCGGGTTTGAACGTGGTAAACGCTTGATCAACCTCCTTACGCCAGACAGTGTCCCCCGCTATGTAAATGGTTTTTACGCCGGGTGCCTGAAAAACAATACCCATAGCTTCGCCGAGCGCTTCAGCCAAAGGTTTTATGGAATACATCTTGTCTGTGCCATGCTGGCCGCCGATTTTGCTCAAGTGTACGCCGTCGAAAGTGGTGTTCTTATCCAGTATCCGCACATCGGTATAGCCCTGTCCGCTAATCAGCTTTGCATCAGCTTGATTCTGAACAAATAACGGAATCCCTTTCGGAATGAACTGGTGATCACCGCCATCCCAATGATCCAGGTGAGTATGACTCACGATCACCGCATCCACGCCTTTTACTATCTCCTGTGCGGGTAGCGGGAGGTCGATCAGCGGGTTGCGCAGCTCGCTATTAACGGTCCCCTCGAAGCCAGGGTAGGTGCCTTTCTTTGCGAGAAAAGGATCAACCAGAAACGTTTTTCCGGCATAGCTGATTTTCAGCGTGGCATTGCGAATCTGTTGAATCTGTACCGTCTGGTCAGCCGCCGCTGGGCGGTTCTTATCGGCTGCCAAACTCGGGACGCCCGCCATGCCGAAGGTCAAGGTCAGAACAAGGGTTAAGGCTTTTGATAGGTCCATTGTGGTGCTCCATAGAGTGATGAAGTGCTGGTGAGACAGCATTATGAAGCGATGGGAGCAAGTGGTAGTATTGACCCGTATGCCAATTATCGATGCTTTTGGGCCACTATGAGTGTTGTGATGATGAAAACGAAACAGCCTGTCGTCGCGTTGATCCTGTATCCCAGTTTCAGTCCATTTCACATTTCCGTACCTCACTTGATTTTCACTATGGCGCTGACCCAAGGGTGCTTATTCGATCTGAAGATACTCTCACTCGGTGCTGATCCAGTGGTGGCGGAGCGGGGGATGACGGTGCAGCCGGACGGTGGGCTGGAGCTGGCGGACACGGCGGATATTGTCGTGGTGCCCGGATGGCATGATCTGGCTGAGCGCCCGGCCCCGGAGTTAGTTGCTGCACTGACCAGCGCCTATGCACGAGGCGCGCATGTCGTAGGGCTTTGCTACGGTGCTTATGTGCTTGCTTACGCGGGGCTGCTCAATGGTAAGCGCGCCGCTACGCACTGGGCGGCTGAAAAGGATTTCTGCACCCGCTTTCCGCAGGTGAAGCTGGACACCAATGCGTTGTATGTCGATGAGGATCGGTTGATTACCTCGGCGGGGATAGGCGCAGGAATAGATTGCTGCCTGTATCTCGTGCGCGCTTACTACGGGCCGAAGATTGCCAATACCGTTGCGCGGATCATTGTTATCCCACCTCACCGCGAAGGCGGGCAGGCGCAGTTCATCGACCAGCCGGTGGCATCGTCAACGGAAGATTCACAGATAAACCAAATGCTCGATTATTTGCGGGCAAACCTCGACCAGCAGCATCGCATTGATGCACTCGCGGCAAGGGCAGCGATGAGCCGCAGGACATTCACCCGTCATTTTCACAAAGCGACCGGTACGACGCTGGTTAACTGGCTCGTCAATGAACGTTTGCAGAAGGTCCGTGAACTGCTTGAAACCACATCCATGTCGATTGAACAGGTCGCGGAACTGACCGGCTTTCAGACTTCTCTATCATTGCGCCAGCACTTCAAAAAACGCTTCCA
>CAYUVQ010000004.1:71471-90311 GCA_964448175.1 uncultured Cellvibrionaceae bacterium
AGGTCAGATAACGGTTGTTGGTGGAAGTATCATTTCGCGAAAGTGATTTTGTTTAATGTTGAAGATGGGCTGGGAATAACGCAGAATGCCGGAGAAAATTCCCCTGAATCCCAAGATATCTAATGTATTTTTCCTTGTGAGGCTACGCGGTTCTTTTATGACAATATGTTCCGTCAGGCAGCTGACGCAAGTGGTGTTACTCGTTGCGCTTTTTATCCCGGCTGCGCTGAGCGCCCAAACTTCCGAGAAAAAACCTGTTGAACCAGAGGTGACCCAAGCGGAAGACGTTACTGCCGCATCTGCCTCTTCAGCTTCGGCCCCACCGTTACCCAAAGCGGAAAGTATTAATCTGGGGGAAGTCATTCCAGAATTGCAGCCGCCACGCGTGGTGACTGCGTCATCAGCAGAATCTTCTTCCGCGCAAGCGTCTTCATCGCTTGAGACAGTCTCTTCCATTTCTTCCGCGCCGGCGGAATTACCGGTAGCGGACGATGCTGTATCAGCCGAACCTGTTATCGGGGAGCAGGCCCCGGTTGAGGCCAGTGAAGCTGCAGCCTCAACTGCCGAGTCCACGCCAGAAGCTGCCCCCCCGGAAGAACCCGTTATTGCCTCGAAATTTATTCTAGGGGTAGAAGTCCCGCCCAATACCTCGTCACGCTTAGTGTGGATGCCGGAAGAACAACTCAGCGGCTTTGCGGAGCAGACACCAGTGCTTATCGTCAACGGTGCAAATCCGGGGAAGACACTGTGTCTGACCGCAGCGGTTCACGGTGATGAGCTCAACGGTATTGAGATGATCCGGCGGGTTATGTACAACCTTGAATCCGATAAATTAACCGGAACAGTTATTGGTGTGCCGGTTGTTAACCTGATGGGGTTCCGCCGCAATTCACGCTACCTGCCGGATCGGCGCGACCTGAATCGTTATTTTCCTGGCAATACAAAAGGCAGTTCCGCCTCGCGTATTGCGCACTCATTTTTTTCGCAGGTTATTCGTCATTGTGATGCATTAGTTGACATTCATACGGGGTCATTTCATCGCACGAATCTGACGCAATTGCGCGCCGACTTGTCGGATGAAAAAGTAGCTGCACTGGCGCAAAATTTCGGCACCATTGCTGTGCTTAACAGCCGGGGCAACTATGGCTCCCTGCGGGCTGCCGCGGTACGATTCGGCATCCCCACGGTCACCATGGAAGCGGGCGAACCCATGCGGATGCAGAACGATGTTGTAGCCGAGGGTGTAAAAGCCATTCAGGTGATGATGACGAAAACCGGTATGTATGGCAAAGCGAGCAAGTGGTATAAGCCGGCCCCGGTGTACTACAAATCTACCTGGGTGAGAGTGAATCAAAGTGGCATTCTCTTCAGTCAGGCGCCGCTCGGAAAACGCGTCATGCCCGGGGAAGTGTTGGGCACGGTGACAGATCCGATCACCAATGCACGCAGCGAAGTTGTTTCACCGTACCGGGGACGCATTCTGGGGATGGCCCTGGATCAGGTAGTTCTGCCCGGGTTTGCGGCGTATCACATCGGTATTCAAACCCCTGAAGCTATCCTGATTGAAGAGGGGCAGATGGAAGATGAGGATGGCGATGACGCGGGCATAGAGCCGCTGATTAATGGTTTGGAAAATGGCCCTACAACCAAACCACAGGATAATCTCGAAGACGAATAATGGTGTAAACAAACAGTTACTGCATGCCCAGAACAATTTTCCATTCTTTAAGGGTGACGGGCTGAATCGACAGTCGCCCCTGTTTCAGCAATACCATATCGGCCAGTTGTGGATGCTGTTTTATTTCGGCCAGCAAAATAGTACGCGCGAATTTCTCCTGTAAGCAGATATTCACACAGAACCAGCGGGGTGCATCCGGGCTGGCTTTAGGATCGTAATAATCACTTTCCGGATTGAATTGTGTGGGGTCGGGGTAGGCCGCTTTAACAACGCGCGCCGTGCCGACAACCCCGATCTGTTTGCATTGGCTGTGGTACAGCAGGACTTCATCGTCAAGCGCAACCTGATCGCGTAAAAAATTGCGTGCTTGATAGTTGCGAATCCCATCCCAGCGTCCGGTTTGATTTTTCTCCGCCGCCAGATGATCAATGCCGTAGACATCTGGCTCCGCTTTAAACAGCCAATAATGTTTCATGACTAAACCTCTACTGGAGGCAACTCGTTCCACACACTGAGGCGATCCGCTATCGCGTCACTCACTAGCGTCAGGCCGATGCGACGTTTTTCAATATCCACATCCGCCACCATGACCGAAACCTGTTGATCAAGCCGGTAAGTTTTATCGCCCGCGGTCAGGCAGAAGCGGCGTGCATCAAGGGATGTTTTGATATTTTTTTCTTTGTCCGCGAGCATTACAAACCCTTCAACACCCAGATCCTCCAGGCGCACACCGACACCGACTGAATTCACTTGCGTGATCGTGCCACTGTGAACACTGCCGATATGTTGCGTCATGAACTGGCAGATCAGCCACAGCTCAATCTGGCGGCAGGCCTGGCGGCCCTTCGATAACTGTTCCTGAAGTTGCTCGGTCAGTTTTTCATCCGCCTCGGCGGGTGGTTGATTGGTCAGGATGCGCTTGATAGCGAAATGATTGAATAAATCGTTGTAACGGCGGATGGGCGAGGTCACTGTAGCGTAGGCGGGAAAGCCTAGACCAAAATGCGGGACAGGCTCAAAGGTCAGGGCGGCTGCCTGCAGCAGACGCTGTAAAATTGCCTGCAGTGGCGCGTTCTTTTCCTGATGCTCAGGGTTAAGACGCAGCTCTTTAAACAAACGCTGAAAATTCTCCAGGCGGGTTAAGTCGCCTGGTTCCAGATCAGGGCGATCCTCCTGAATCAAGCTCACGGCATCTTCCAATCGCTCGCTGCGAAAACCCACGTGGCTTGAAAAAATGCCATAACCCGGATGCTGCAAAAAGAATTCGCCGGCGCAGATATTTGTGGCCAGCATGGCTTCTTCCACAACACGGTGGGCAATATTGCGCTCTTTTTTCTCTACGCGATCAATTTTTTTCTGTTCATTAAGAATATAAAAATAATCAGCACGCTCTTCCATGACCAACGCATGTTCGGCACGATGATTAATGCGGGCCTGCGCAAATTGATGCAACTCCCGCAGCATGTGCTGTGTATCCTGCGATATTTCTACCGATGACTCAGCGGCGGCAGTGGAATCAAGCAGCTCATAAACGCTCTGATAACTTAATTTATGCCGCGAGCAAATCACGGCTTCAAAAAATTCATAATTGCTGATAACGCCCTGATCGTTTACCTGCATGCGACAAACCAGCGCAGGCCGCTCTTTCTCTGGCACCAGTGAATAGGTGTCATGGGCCAACTCAACCGGCAGCATACTGATGGCTTGCCCCAGGAGATAAACGGTACTGGCCCGCTCGCGAGCAGCTTTTTCCAGCGCGCTGCCGGGAGCAATGTGGCGCGTAGGATCGGCGATAGCCGTGTAGACGGTCCAGCCTTCTATAGTACGCTCGACATAAACCGCATCATCCATGTCGCGTGTGGTTTCAGAATCAATCGTAACAAACGGCAAATGCGTGAGATCCTGCTGCTGTGGCTCGCGGGAAAATGGTGTCCAATTAATGGATGCAGCTTCGGTTTGCGCTTCGGCGGACCACTCATTGGGCAATTGGTATTTGGTGAGGATGTAACGGCTCTCTATGCCGGGCTCGTCCGGGCGACCGATACGCTGAACAATGCGGACCTGCGCTTTGCCATCATTATCAAAAGGATGCCGGATGATTTCGCACTGAATCAGATCGCCCTCGGAACATTTGTTGCGCCCTTGGGGCGGGATAAATAACCAACGGTTAAACAGTGGCAGATCCGGCTCAACAAAATGACCGTTGCCTTTGCAAACGTAACGGCCCACAAATTTACCCAACGAACTGCTAATGAGTTTTTCGACGCGCGCATCCAGTTGGTTTTTATCGTTGGTTTTAAGCTCCACTTCCACCCGATCATCCGGCAATACACGTAACATCTGCTCGGGATCAAGAAAGGCTTCCCGCCCGTCATCGAGTTTGACAAAACCGAATCGTTTAGGAGTGGCACGTACAACACCTTGATAAACTTCGCGTTGCGCACGGATAGTATTCTTCAGCTGGGAAAGCTGTTGCAGGGTATCTTTATTGAACATGGAAACGATTACTAGTGAAGAGAAAAGAAGTGGCGATGATAACAGGATTTACCGTGATTGCCATGAACAGCTATTCCCGATCGCACTACTCCGTAACAAATTTATGAATGGTGAATGAATATTTTTTGCACATAAAGGAGGCGAACCTGTTGATGGCTTTATCTGTCACAGTTAACGTCACCTGTGTTCAATGTGGATTCCAACGCAGCGTATGGAGAACTGATCATGTTATCTCTTGCAAATCCCGCTCTATTGCAGCATCAGCTTTTTATCAATGGTCATTGGTGCGATGCGGATGATGGACGAACTCTGGCCGTGACCAATCCGGTCAACGGCAGTGAACTGATGAAGGTGGCCAACGCCGGTGTGGCCGAAACCCGCCGCGCGATAGAGGCTGCAGCGGCGGCTTTGCCCGCGTGGCAGGCGCACACAGGGAAGGAACGCAGCCAACTGCTGCGCCGCTGGTTTGATCTGGTAATGCAGCATCAGGACGACCTGGCTTTAATTCTGACATCCGAGCAGGGCAAACCCTTGGCCGAAGCGCGTGGGGAAATCGCCTATGGCGCCAGCTATATCGAATGGTTCGCTGAAGAGGCAAAGCGGTTGAACGGTGATGTCATTACATCGCCCTTTACTGATAAACGCATGCTCGCCATTAAGCAAGCGGTGGGTGTGGTGGCTGCTATTACACCCTGGAATTTTCCCAACGCCATGCTGGCTCGTAAACTGGCGCCGGCGCTAGCCGCTGGCTGCACGGTGGTTGCCAAGCCGGCATCGCAAACGCCGTTGTCGGCGCTCGCGCTGGTGGCGCTGGCTGGCGATGCGGGTATACCACCCGGCGTCATCAATATTCTGGTGAGTGATGATGCAAAAGCTATCGGGCGTGAACTGAGCACGCATGACGCCGTACGCAAAATTACCTTTACCGGTTCCACCGAGGTAGGACGTATATTGATGGAGCAGGCTGCGTCCACGGTCAAAAAAGTCACCATGGAACTCGGCGGTAACGCACCATTTATTGTGTTCGATGATGCTGATCTGGATGAGGCTGTTAAAGGTGCAATCGCTTCCAAGTTTCGCAACGCGGGGCAAACCTGTGTGTGTGCCAATCGATTTTACGTTCACGCCGATATCTATGATGCGTTCACTAAAAAATTCACAGCGGCAGTTGAGCAATTAAAAGTGGGTAATGGTGCAGATGATGGAATTGATATTGGCCCACTGATCTCCCCTGCCGCCGTTGAAAAAGTTGAAACACTGGTTGCTGATGCTTGCGATCGCGGAGCGAAAGTCGTGGTGGGCGGTAAACGTTTATCGAACGAATCGCAAATTTATCTTCCCACTGTATTAACCGACGTAGCCGGCGATTCCCGCTTGTGTCGGGAGGAAATCTTTGGGCCGGTGGCGCCCTTGGTGGTGTTTCATACGGAGGAAGAAGCACTAGCGTTAGCCAATGATACCGAATTTGGTTTAGCCGCTTACTTTTACACACGTGATCCGGCGCGTATCTGGCGGGTTGCAGAGCAATTGGAAGCCGGGATGGTGGGCATTAATGAAGGAATTATCTCCAGTGAAGCTGCACCGTTCGGCGGGGTCAAGCAATCGGGTATGGGCCGGGAAGGTTCACACTATGGAATTGAAGATTACCTCAACATCAAGTATCTCTGTCAGGGCATCAGGGGATTAAAGAACAAAGCGGAGTAACCGCGAAAAATAAATAAAAATGCCGGTGAAAGAGTTGATTTAAATCAATAAAAAATTCAGTTTTAAGATAGGAGTTTTTTCCTGGAATATATCAAAGATCCCGTTTCAGAAGATTTTCCTGTACTTTTTCAGCGTAGCAAAACAGCTGTACTACACTCTAGGAATGTGGCACATAAGTTTTTGTCCGCTATGGTGAAGGCAATACCAATATTTACTCTGAGATGGTGATTTAGATGACAGCGTGGTATCAAAACATTAGCTTCCGCTGGAAACTGGGCATTCCTTTAATGTTGCTCGTCCTGTTGTTTCTGTACATGGGCATTTTTGCGGTCCGATCCAGCAATACGCTGGCAACTAACGCAGAAACGCTGGCCAAGATAAACCTGCCGGAAATTCAATTGCTGCTGCAGGCTGATCGGGATCTTTATCAGGCACTGACCGCTGAGCGTGCGTTGTTTGCTGGCCAGAACTCGGCACGGGAACGGCAATTATTAATTGCCGAACACGCCGAAAATATTCAACAGACTCACGACCGTATCCTCGAATCCTTTGCATTATCCAATACCGCGACGGATCAGGAAAAACGTGAGTTTCTGCAACACCTGCAGAATTGGAAAAACGTCACCAATGATATTGTCCAGGGTGCAGATACTGATGACTCCCAAGAGCGTCAAGTACAATTGGCTCGTTCTTTTGGGGAAGGATTCGAAGCTTTCTCAACGCTGCGGAATTTTATTGATGTAGTGGGTGAACGCCGCTTAAAACATGTTGATGATTTCACGCAGGAGATTGATGACGATCGGACGTTTATTGCTTCGCAGCTGTTGCTGCTGGTCGTGGTTGGTACCCTGGTGGCATTAACGGCGGCCTGGTTTTTACCGATGGTGGTTACTGTGCCGTTGCGGATGATCAGTGAGCGTATCCAGAACATTGCTGAAGGCGACGGCGACCTTACGATCCGTATTAATATTGATCGCCAAGATGAACTGGGAGAGCTGGCGGGACATGTCAATCGATTTATGGAAAAGCTGCAGCGGCTTATTACCGAGATCCGCCTGAATACTGATAATGTTTCCCGCTCCGCCGAAACCTTACTCGAGGTATCCAGCAGCAGTCAAAAGGCGGCAGATGAGCAATGCCATGCGATCACCATGGTCGTCGCTGCGGTCAATGAGTTGACGGTGGCGATTCAGGAGGTTGCCCGCAATACCGGGGAAACGGCCCAGAACGCCAAGTCGGCGAATCAGACTACGGGGCAGGGGCAGGAGCGCATTCATCTTGCCGTGGAGCGCGTGCGGAGTCTTTCGAAAAGCGTTAGTCAAACAGCACAGATCATGGTGCGGCTGGAAGATGAAGCGAAGAATGTTACCTCCGTAATTGATGTGATTCGCAGTATCGCTGAGCAGACGAATCTGCTCGCGTTGAACGCGGCTATTGAAGCGGCCCGTGCCGGTGAACAGGGGCGGGGTTTTGCGGTAGTGGCCGATGAAGTGCGCACGCTGGCCAGCCGCACGCAGAAATCCACTGAAGATATTCAAGGCATGCTGGGCCAACTGCAGACCGGTGTGCAACGTGCGGTTGAAGCCATGAATGCCAGCACGACAATGACTGACGAAGCCGTGGGATCTGCCGGCGAAGCAGGCGAGTCTCTCGCCGGTATCGGGTCGGCAGTACAGAACATCACGAACATGGCTATTCAGATCGCAACCGCTGCTGAAGAACAAAGCACGGTCACCGCCGAGATCGATAAAAACCTGGTAGAAATTAACCAGCTCGCGATGACCACCTCTGAAGATGCCACCCGGACTGCCAATGCAAGTCAGCAGTTGAATCAGCTATCATCGAGTTTGCGGCAACTGCTGGGGAATTTCCGGGTATAACAAATCACGCTTCGTTTACTAAAAGCACATCGCTTTGATAAAGAGATTCACCGTGGATGTAATTACGACCAACCTAATATTGATCGGCATGCCCGGCGCCGGAAAAAGCACCATCGGGATCCTGCTTGCCAAGGAACTGGCAAAAAACTTTATTGATACCGATGTGCTGATTCAACTGCGCGAAGGGAATACCTTGCAGGAGATTTTGCAACAACATGGCTACCAGCGCCTGCGTCAGATCGAAGAAGAAATTCTGTTAGCAGTGAAATGCTCCAATCATGTCATTGCCACCGGTGGCAGCGCCGTTTACAGCGAAACCGGAATGAAACATCTGCGTAATCTGGGGCCAGTTATCTTCCTTGATGTACCTTTCGAGTCATTAATGAATCGCATCCATAACTTTGACAGTCGCGGTATCGCCGGGCGGCCGGGGCAGAGCTTTGCCGAGCTGTTTGCCGAGCGTCGCCCGCTGTATCAAGGTTACGCCGATATTACAATCAACGGCGGTGATAAAACCCAAGAGAAAATTCTGCAGGAAATCGTTACATCGCTTAAAAAACTTTAATAAGGGGTAAAACCTGTGACAAAAAGAAATTCCATGGCAATGGTAATCGCAATTGCATCAGTCATTACAACCGCGTGCGAAACAGCAGGAGTGAATGGATCAAAACGCGCTGATCAGAACGCTTTATTTACCACCGGGGACTATGTGACAGATGGTGTATTTACGCAGGGGATCGAAGGCCCGGCAGTAGGGCCTGATGGAGCGCTGTATGCAGTGAACTTCGCACAGGAGGGCACCATCGGGCGGATAACGCCACAAAAAAATGGTACAGGCGAAGCGGAACTCTTTGTGCAACTGCCGGAAGGCAGCATTGGCAACGGTATTCGTTTTGACCGGGCGGGCAATATGTATATTGCCGATTATGTCGGCCACAATATTTTACAGATTGATATGACCACCCGTGCTGTCCGGGTGTTCGCACATAATGCTGCAATGAATCAACCGAACGATATTGCCATCAGTGCGCGAGGGACCCTGTACGCCAGCGACCCGAAATGGGCGGACAATACCGGCCAGCTCTGGCGCATTGATCCTAATGGTTCGACCACATTGCTGGAAGCAGACATGGGCACGACAAATGGTGTGGAGGTCAGTGCTGATGAACAGCATCTTTACGTTAATGAAAGCGTGCAACGCAAGGTGTGGGTTTACGATATTCTGCCTGACGGTGCGCTTGCCAATAAACGGCTGCTGATTGAATTTGCCGATCACGGCCTGGACGGAATGCGCTGCGACAGCCAAGGCAATTTATACATCGCACGTTATGGCGCTGGGGTGATAGCCATAGTATCGCCCACGGGAAAACTGCTGCGGGAAATTCCGCTTAAAGGGGAGAAACCAACGAACCTGGCGTTTGGCGGTGATGATGGTAAAACCCTGTATGTAACCTTGCAGGACCGGGGCGCTATCGAATATTTTAGTGTTGAACACCCGGGGCGGGCTTACCAGTTACAAAAATAAATATTCAGGAAGGCGCAGGGCACCAAGTGCCCTGCGGATGTTTCGTTTATAGCGGCAGTTGCGTTGAGTACTTCACCTGGCGCAATGCGAAGGTTGAATGAACTGAACCGACATGGGGTAAATGCAGCAAAGTCTTTTTCAACAGTGCTTCATAATGCCCCACGCTTTCAACCACAATTTGCAGGAGATAATCCTGATCCCCACTGGTGGCGTAACATTCGGTGATTTCAAGGATTGGATTGAGCGCCGCTTCAAACGCTGCAAAAGCAGATTCAGTTCGTTCCTTAAGATTCACCCGGGCATGCACGGTAACGCTGAGGTTAAGCATGGTAGGATCAAGCAGCGTCACTTTTCCGCGAATAACACCTTCTGATTCCAGACGTTTTAACCGTCGCCAACACGGCGTGTGGGAAAGGCCAATCAGATTGCCCAAGTCTGCCATAGAGTAATCGGCATTTTCCTGAAGGGCGCGAAGGATCTTGCGATCAAATTCATCGAGTTCCACAGAATTATTCATTTTAGTCTTATCCTATTTTTTTGTGGATTATAGAGTTCTCTCACCTAAAAATCTCAGAGTATTAGTTAACGCATCATTGATTGTAGGACCAGTATCGAGGATGTTCAATTGTCAGTGCCGGATTCGCCGGCGCATCAACACAATTCTGTGAGCGTAGGGAGCTGCCCGAGGCAAACAGTAAGGCAAGACGAGGGAGCGACCAGCCCGGTCAGCGGGCCGCTGTTAATGAACAAAGTGCAGGAGGGGCGGCTCCGGGAAGGCCGCCGCGAAACGGGCTTCGTTATAACGCTTTCTGAAGGCGAGCCATATGTTTATGGGTGAGTTCTAGAAATGTCGGTGTCGGCCCCTGGTCTTCATAAATGGGATCACCCATCTCATCCTCGCTGATGATGCGGGGACCTTTTATATAGGGCATGGCGCCTTCCAGATCGCTGAGTGCGGCTGACATTAAATCTGTGATCAATTGTTCGACGGTACGCTTGGGATACATCTCGCTCAATGCCGCCAACTTGGCCGCATCCTCAACCGACAGGCGTACGTTGTACGTCGTGGGCGTTAACGTGCCGCTCGCGGTTTGATTCCAGTGGTGAACCAGCTCGCTGACTTTCATAAATAGCAACCTCATATAAAGGTGGAATTGCCGAAACATCTCGCTCGGTGTTGCTACTACTTATAGCGCAAAGTCGCTCGCCGCGCTGTTGGGCACCGCTCGTTTAACAATAGGAGCTGCAAATATAAAATCTATAAAAATCAATCACTTAATTCCATAATGAGATGGGTGTCACAGGGCATATTGTGATTGACGGGCCGGCCGTGTATCGTAACGCCTTTTTTATTGGCCCCATAATGCCGTTGTCAGCCGCCAAATTGGCCGACAGATGAGTGGCGGGGATGACGATAATACAAAGGAGCAATCCGTAATGAGAATCATACTTTTGGGTGCGCCGGGCGCGGGTAAGGGTACGCAAGCAAAATTGATCATGGAGAAATTTGGCATACCGCAGATTTCTACCGGTGACATGTTGCGCGCTGCGGTAAAAGCAGGCACACCGCTCGGATTGCAAGCAAAAGATATTATGGCCGCAGGTGGTTTGGTTTCTGATGATCTGATCATTGCGCTGGTTAAAGAGCGCATCAGTTCAAGTGATTGTGCCAACGGTTTTCTGTTTGATGGTTTTCCGCGCACGATTCCTCAGGCTGAAGCCTTGATCGATGCCGGTGTAAACATTGACTACGTCATTGAGATTGACGTGCCTGATGAAGAAATTGTCGAGCGCCTCAGTGGTCGCCGTGTACATGAAGCATCGGGACGTATTTATCACGTGATCCACAGCGCACCCAAACGTGAAGGTCTGGATGACGCCACTGGAGAACCGTTGGTACAGCGTCCGGATGATCAGGAAGAGACGGTGCGTAAACGTCTGCAGGTTTATCACCAGCAAACCAAACCATTAGTGAATTTTTATCAAAACCTGGCTGCACAAGGTAATGCCAATGCTCCGAAATACACCTGTATTTCCGGTGTGGGCAGCGTAGACACCATCAGAGAACAACTCTTTTCCGTCCTGGTCCGCTGATTTTCCTTTCAATATAAAAACAAAACAGGCTCCTGCGGGAGCCTGTTTTGTTTCTGACGCATCTCAGAATCGGCTGCAGCAAATTTAACGTGATAAATGAAAACGTGTCGCATTTTTTCGCGAAAACTTTGTGTGTTCATAAATTTGATTGGGCGTATGTTCATAAATGTTTTCTTCGCGTGTTCGTGCACAGTGTTAATCGTCACGTATTCATTGCAAACGATGTAACCACTGATGAAAATAATTTCCGCTCGCCAGTAAGCGGAACATTTAATTTCTCGTGCAAATAATTATTGTGAATGGGCTTTCGCTAAATGATTTTTTATTCACACAAATGAAAATCTTTTGTGTGAATTCGCATATAAATTTTCCACTAAACTATCAAAGATCAAAATATATGCTATCGTTCATCTTGCTAGTGCTGTAAAAACAACTTTTTACAAACTTGGAGAGATCAACATGGCGAGAAGAGTCGTTAAAAAATCTGTGTCAAAACCAGCAAGAAAAACCACTCCCGCAAAGTCCACAACGAAACGCGCCGCTCCAAAAGCAGTTGATCCAGCGGTAACGAAAGCCCAGACCCTGGTAACAAGCTTGCAAAAAGATGTTCAAGCTCAAGCGAAAGCAGTTGCTGCTGCAAGAAAAGCGTCGGTAGCGGCGAAGAATAAAGCAAAAAAATCCAGCACTGCTGCGGATAAACGATCGGTAAAGTCTGCCGCAGCGGCGTTAGCCAAGTTATCAAATTCCGCAAAAATCTCTCGTGCAAAGTTAGCCGATGCGCGTAATGATCTGGCGAAGGCTCGAGCGGTGAACGCGGCTAAAGCAGCGGAAGAGGCTGCAAAAACCAAACTTGCAGCGATGCAGGATAAAATGGCCGCCAAAGCTGAAGCGGATCTGGCCAAAGCGGTAAAAGCGTTTGAAACAAAATGGAAAAAAGCCCGCGCTGCAGCAGATGCAAAAAAGGTTAAAGCTGCCAATAAAAAGTTAACCGCACAGACGAAAGCAGCCACGAAAAAGGCGGCCGCCAAACTTGCAAAAATGGAGCGCACCGCAGCAGCGAAAGCCAAGACTGTGTCGTTACGTGCAGCAAGCCGAAGAAAAGCGGCAGCACGCGCACCGGAGGACGAAACTGCAGTCTCAACTAAAAAGGCAGCCTCGGCTAAAAAAGCAACCCGGAAAACATCTGTAAGGAAAGCAGCGGCCAAGAAGGTCGGGCGCGGGCGAAAGGCGGGCCGGCCAGCCAAAGCGAAATAGCTTTCGAGAGGTCTGTAGCGCTCAGTAAGCTAACGCTTGGCAGCGGGCGCTCCGTTTGAACTGACTGTCGTGGTAGGCGCTGCTTTTCGGCAGGTGTTTTGCCTTGCGGTTGTCAAACCCATCCCTTGTGGCGAGGCTACAGGGGATTTTTTTGCATTTATAAGCTCCCCCTGTCAAAACTCTGGCAAAATAGCGGCCTTTGCTTATCCGCTAAAAGATGCTGTCCATGAAAAAAATTCTTGCTCTTGATTCCTCATCCGATGCTTGCTCCGTTGCGTTCAGTTGCGATGGAGTCGTGACCGGCTTATTCGAGATGGCCGCTAAAAGTCACACTCAGCGTTTGCTGCCGATGGTTGATGAAGTCTTACGAATGACTGGCTGTGACAAACGGGAGCTGGATGCAATTGCTTTCGGGCGCGGCCCCGGCTCCTTTACCGGATTGCGTATATGTCTGGGTGTGGTGCAGGGGCTTGCGTTTGGTTTGCAGGTGCCGGTTGTTCCTGTGTCGACCTTGGCCGCCATGGCGGCGGGTTATTATCGCGGTTTGCCTGATGCGGAACAGCAGCAAAAAAATTCGGTGCTGGTCGCGCTTGATGCGCGCATGAATGAAGTCTACTGGGGCTTGTTCAAACATGACCCACACAGCAATTTGCCGCAGTCGCTTACGCCAGAATTTGTAATGCCGCCCGCCGAGGTGATAAATCAGGACAGTGTAATACAACACCGCGATCACATGACCGGACTCGGCCCCGGCTGGCATTATGAGGCCTTGGCACAACTCTCACTGGTGGAGTTGGCGATGGCGGTATATCCCGATGCAGCTGACATGGCGCGCATGGCTGAAGAAATGTTCGTCCGTGGCGAAGCAGTTGCCGCGATGGATGCGCAACCGGTTTATCTGCGCGATGAAGTCTCCTGGCAGAAGCGACAGCGAATTCGTACCGAATGAATCCTGAAATATTCAAAGGTGCAAGAGTGTGAACATTAAATACAGGCGCAGTTATGAACACGATGCATGATCAAACTCAATTCAATCAGGGACTGCTGGAATTTTTACAGGCATCTCCCACGCCGTTTCATGCAACCACCCAAATGGTTCATCAATTACAGCAAGCGGGTTTTATCGCACTGAATGAAGGCGATGCGTGGCAGCTGGAATCCGGCCAGCGTTATTTTGTGACGCGCAATGACTCGTCGATTATTGCATTTGTTTACGGCAAACAACCGTTGCTGGACACTGGCATCCGTATGGTAGGTGCGCATACCGATAGTCCATGCCTGAAAGTGAAACCGCAACCAGAATTAAACCGCCGCGGTTATTTCCAATTAGGTGTTGAGGTATATGGCGGTGCGTTGTTAGCTCCGTGGTTTGATCGTGATTTATCGCTGGCAGGCCGCGTCACTTATCGCGATCAGTCGCACACCATCCGTAGCGTGTTAATAAATTTTGTCCGCCCGGTTGCGACCATACCCAGCCTGGCGATTCATCTGGATCGCGAGGTGAACCGCAATCGCAGTATCAACGCGCAGAAAGATATTGTGCCGCTGTTACTGCAACTGGATGAAAAAGACACGCAAACACCGGATTTTCGTGCGTTGTTGTTGGGGCACATACAAACGGAATATCCGCAATTGGATGCGGCGCAAGTGCTGGATTATGAAATCAGCCTGTACGACACTCAGGCGCCCGCGCTGGTGGGATGGCAACAGGATTTTATCGCCAGCGCCCGGCTGGATAATCTGTTGAGCTGCTATATCGGGTTACAGGCACTGCTGCACGCTGACCCGGAAGTCACCAGTCTGTTGATCTGTACCGACCACGAAGAAATCGGCAGCACGTCGACCTGCGGTGCACGGGGCCCGATGTTGCAGCAGTTCCTTGAGCGGCTGCTGCCGGATGTGGATACACGGGTGCGTGTTCTGGATCGATCTTTGATGGTATCGGCCGATAATGCCCACGGTATTCATCCCAACTTCAGTGATCGTCATGATGAAAACCACGGGCCATTGCTGAACCGTGGGCCGGTCATCAAGGTGAATGCCAACCAGCGGTATGCCACCAACAGCGAGACCAGTGCGGTGTTCCGCCTGTTGTGCGAACAGGCCCTGGTGCCGGTACAGAGTTTCGTATCGCGCACGGATATGGAATGCGGCAGTACCATCGGGCCATTGACGGCGGCGGAAGTCGGGGTCAAAACGCTGGACGTGGGTGTGCCTACTTTTGGTATGCATTCCGTGCGTGAACTGGCGGGCAGCCAGGATGCCTGGTATCTCTACCGCGTCCTTGGTGCTTTTTATCAGTACGTCAAAGCGCCCGGTGTGTTTAGCTAAGGTATTAACAATTCTTGATTATTAAGAGGAGGAATGGCGCAAAACTGCCAGTTGCGCCGTTTCCTATTCCTTTTGTCGCCATTGTCAGCCATCTATCCTGTGAACCATTGCCAAGTGTTGACAATAAAACTCCCTCCTGTAAGGCCCTGTGACTATAATTGACAACCCACGCGCCCGCGTCGGCTAGCCCACCGCGGTGGGCGAAAAGTTGTACAACAAGAGTAGTCCTGATCCATGACCAAGAAGATTAGTCACGACATCCTGCGTGTTTTTACACCGTTCGATACCTTAATTCCGGAATATCTGGACAAAGTGGTCGAAAAAGCCAGCGTGCGCGAATTCCCTAAGAGCACCATGGTCTTCAAGCGTGGCAAGGAACTGGAAGAAGCCTATTACCTGATCGAAGGACGTGTTGATCTCATTGATGCCCAATTTGTTATTACATCGGTAGATCCAAAAAGCGAAGCGCGACGTATGCCGTTAAGCGGCAGTTCGCCCACGCAAGTATCGGCCATGACCAAAACCCCAGTGAAACTGTTGTGCGTCGAGCGGGATTTTCTCGATCTGGTGATGGCCTGGAGTGAAAGCGGTGAAGACCCGTCTTCAGCCACTGAAGACGACAACGATTGGATGTCCTATCTGTTACAAGCTCCGCTGTTTGCCAAGATCCCCCCCGGAAATATTCGCCAGTTATTTTCCCGCTTCACCGAACAGAAAGTGACGGCGGACGAAATTGTGGTTAAAGAAGGCGAGCGGGGCGAATTGTTTTATGTATTGAAAAGCGGCAGCGCTACGGTGCTGGATACTACGGGAAAAATTCTCGCCGCGTTACGCCCCGGAGATTATTTCGGTGAAGAAGCGCTGGTGGGTGATACCACCCGCAATGCGACTGTGAAAATGCTCACGCCCGGCAAACTCATGTGTTTGGAGAAAGAAGATTTCAAGGCGCTGTTGTACGAACCGGTAACTCGTTTTATTACCGCAGAAGAGTTGCGTGAGCAGGGAAAAGAACTGCCTGCTTATCAGTTTCTCGATGTACGCCTTGCAGTGGAACGACGCTTTCAACATGTGCCGGGCAGCCGCAATATTCCGCTCGGTAATTTGCGCCGAGCCCTCGCAGAACTAGATCCCCAGCTGACCTACATCGTTACTGACGACGCCGGGCGGCGCAGTGATGTTGCCGCGCAGCTGTTAAATCAGGCCGGCTTTGATACCTATATCCTCAAGCACGCTGATCAACATTACGGTGGCCTGTAATTTCTGCCGGGAATTCTGCAAAGGCTGCCAGGATGCAGCCGGAACCTGATTAATAACTACAGTCGTACTCGACTAATCCAATCCGCAACAGCCTGAATATCGGAAGCGCAGTCGCTGCGGGCAGGGCGAATGACTCTGGAAGGCCAAAGCCAAGCTGGCTTGGCAAAACCAATGGCCCCCGAACGGGGTTTCCCAGGAAGCTTTCGCTACCGAAATATTCAGAACAGCCGTCAGTACCGAAAGTGGCGAGTTTACTGCGTATATCCCGCTAGAATGGTCAGCATCAACGGCTCTGGCATTATCCTCATGGCTGCACTTACCCACACCGACTATCAACGCGCCCGCCTGACCCGCGATGCCCGGTTCGATGGCTTGTTCTTTGTTGCAGTTAAGACGACCGGCATCTTCTGCCGCCCGATCTGTCCAGTGGTCCCGCCGCTGGAAGAAAACGTCGAGTACTTTGAACACGCGGCGCTGGCCGCACAGGCAGGCTATCGCCCCTGCCTCCGGTGTCGCCCCGACAGCGCCCCCGGTTCCTGTGCCTGGCGCGGCACCGATACCACCTTTACCCGCGCACTGGCGTTACTGGAGTCGGGCGGTTTGAGTGCAGGAGGGTTGCCGGAGCTGGCGTTACGTCTGGGGATCAGTGATCGTTACCTGCGTCGGTTGTTTCAGGAGCGCTTGGGCATGTCACCCAAGGCCTACGCACTCTTTACGCAGGTGATGTTTGCCAAAAAACTGCTCCATGAGACTTCTCTCAGTATCACAGATATCGCGGCCGCCGCCGGATTTAACAGCCTGCGGCGCTTCAACGATGCTTTTCGCAAACAACTGCAGCTGTCCCCATCGGCTATCCGCCGTACACGTACAGCCACCACGGCACTGACTCTTTCACTGGCTTATCGACCACCGCTTAATTGGTCGCTGATGCTGGCGTTCTGGCGCAAGCGCTGCGTGCGTGGGATCGAATGGGTTGATGAGGACAGCTATGGTCGTACTTTTGTTTTGCGCGGTCCGACGAGTGAAGAGGCGCGCGGATATTTTGTGGTGCGTCCGGCAGCAACGGGTCATTACCTGGAGTTGACCGTTAATATCGACAACCCCCGGCTCCTGAAGCCACTGGTAAATCGGGTCAGGCAGATTCTGGATCTGGATGCAGATATCAATCTGATCGAAGCACACCTGGGCGAACTCGCCGGGTTTCAGGCAGTACTGACGCCGGGGCTGCGGATTCCCGGTATCTGGCATCCATTTGAAGCGGGAGTCCGGGCGATCCTCGGGCAACAGGTCAGTGTGGCGGCAGCCCGCACGCATCTGGAGCGGCTGGTTGATGCGCTGGCCGAACCTTTATCCGATGTTCCGACGAGGGAGCCCCACAGATTATTTCCCACGCCTTCCGCCATTGCGACGAGCCCTCTGGCTATGTTGAAGATCCCGGCCAGTCGCCGCGAAACCTTGCGAGGCTTTGCCGAATGGTATTGTCAGCACGGGGACAATAAGCCAGTCACTGAGTGGCTCGAACTGAAAGGCATTGGCCCTTGGACCGTTGATTACGTGCAAATGCGCGCACTGGGCCATACGGATATCTGGCTGGCCGGCGATCTGGGCGTTAAAAAGGCCTTGGTTCATGTATCCGGCGGTGGAACATTTGACAGCACCGCGTTGAAGCCCTGGCGCAGCTACGCCACTTTTCATTTATGGCATTACCTGGGATAAATCCATGAACACGCTTTCTATGAATCCGATATCCATCGAGGTACTCACACACACGCGGATGCAATCGCCGCTGGGGGAGATGCTGATTACTGCCAGCGATGCCGGCGTGCATCACATTCTCTTCACCGATATGCCTGAGACGGAGCGTCTGCTGGCGGCAGGCCTTGCGCAGCATCACCATCGGATTCTGGACCAGGCCCGTACCCAGCTGGAAGCTTATTTCGCCGGCACGCGCCGCGCTTTTGATCTGCCGCTGGCCGCCCGGGGCACGGACTTTCAGCACCGCGTGTGGGCGCAGTTAAGACTGATTCCTTACGCGATGACCTGGGGTTACAGCGAGCTGGCTCAAGCTATTCAACAACCCACGGCCGCCCGGGCGGTAGGCATGGCTAACGGTAAAAACCCGCTTTGTATTGTGGTGCCGTGCCATCGCGTGATCGGCAAAAATCGCCAGTTGGTCGGCTATGCCGGCGGTCTTGAACGCAAAGCCTGGCTGCTGGATCACGAGTTGCGTTTCCGTTAACTCTGGCGATTCCGTGCGGTTCGCAAACCCGCAGCTTGCCTGTATGATGTGCCGCTTTCCGCTTTGATGAATTGACCAATAAGAAGCAGCAGACTATGAGCAAGCAACGGGTTTTAACCGGCATTACCACCACCGGCACACCACACCTCGGCAACTACGTGGGCGCGATTCGCCCGGCCATTGCCGCCAGCCAGAGCGCTGATGTGCAATCCTTTTATTTCCTCGCTGATTTTCATGCATTGATCAAATGCCATGACCCGGTGCAGGTCCATCAATCCACCCGTGAGATCGCCGCTACCTGGCTGGCGCTGGGCCTGGATACGGATAACGCTATTTTTTATCGGCAATCCGATGTGCCGGAGATTCCGCAGTTGTGCTGGAT
>CAYUVQ010000005.1:0-72363 GCA_964448175.1 uncultured Cellvibrionaceae bacterium
TCGATCAATGAAGCAACCCGTGTGTAATTGGTGAAGCTGACGAGTGTCTGGTGAAATTTGTCGTCGAGTTTTTGAAAGGCCAGAGGATCATCATCTCGCGCAGCCACTTTTTGTTCTTCGATAATTTTCTCCCCCGCCTGCACGATTTCATTGGTTACGTGATCGGCCAGGAAAGTCACCACAGAAACTTCAAGTGCTTCGCGGATAAAACGCGCTTCCAGAATTTTATCCATACTGAAACGCGATACATAGGTGCCCCGTTGCGGGTAAACGTCTACAAAACCGATATTGGACAGCTGGATCAAGGCCTCGCGGACAGGGGTGCGGCTGACGCCAAATTGTTCGGCCAATGCTGTTTCAGAAATCATCTGGCCGGGCAACAGCTCCATGCTGACGATGGCATCGCGGATAAAGCCGTAGATCTGATTTGCGACGGGGCGATCGAACGAAAGGTTTTTTGAATGTGCACCTGATTTTCGTGCTAACACTATCGGTTGCTTGGCCACGCTGGATCTCCCGCAACAATGGTCATGTCATTAAATTTAGGGGCGGCGCATCAGTAATTATTGTAAGGACGCGCTGACCGCCGATATTAACATTATCCGTGGCGGGAGTTAACGGAAATCTGGGGATTATCAGACAATACGTATAGTTACGGCTACTTCCATTGCAGCGGCCTTTACCAGTAAATCAACCGTTATTCTTCGTCATTTAGTGTAAAGACCGTTGCGCAAGCCTTATGTTCTCGTGGACTATAAGCGCGATGATAATAAAATGAGGAGATCCCCGTGAAATTCTGTCGTCCGCACTATTGGGTTGCGTTGTGTTTTCTGCTGCTGAATTCTGGCCCCGCCTTTTCAAACTCTGCCAATTTGACGTTGGGGGAGAAAGAATATTTTGAAACACCCGGTTTGAACGTCCTGGTGTTCAGTAACTGGTATGACGGTTTGTTCAGTGATGCCAAGATCAGCGGCGTTGAGTTAATTCATCACGGTTTGCGTACAGCGACCAACGGTGACGTGCGCCTGAATGCCACGCCGGAGCAGTGGGATATGACGCCCATGTTCAAGGAGCGCAAAGTTAACCGTGACGATCAGTCCATCGAAGCATTTCTGCATTACCCCGATCACGAATTTGATTTTTCCATCAAGGTGAAGAAAAACGCTGAAGGTGTGCGTATCACCGTGAATGTACCGAAACCCTTGCCCGCAGCTCTGCAAGGAAAAGCCGGATTTAATCTGGAATTTTTGCCATCCGCTTATTTTCATAAATCCTTCATGATGGAACAGAGCACGGGTATTTTTCCGCGCTATCCAACTGGCCCCAAAGAAATTAATGATGTTGCTGAAGCCCGGCCCCTTGCTGTCGGTAAACATTTGGTACTCGCACCGGACGACATCGAGCGGCGCGTCAGCATTGAAACCTTCGGTGAGCCGCTGGAGCTTTATGATGGACGCGCTAAAGCGCAAAATGGTTGGTTTATTGTGCGCAGTAAGATTCCTGCTGGAAAAACCGGCGCCGTGGTGGAGTGGCAGTTGAATGCCAGCACGGTTAAAAACTGGGTGCGACCACCGATGATCGCGCATTCGCAGGTTGGTTATCATCCAGCGCAGAAAAAAGTGGCTGTGATTGAACTGGATGCTCGTGACAAAAAAAATCCGAAAGCGGAATTGCTACGGATCATGCCGGACGGTAGTCAGAAATCAGTACTTAGCGCGCGCCCGAATTCCTGGGGGAATTACCTGCGTTATCAATATCGTCAATTTGATTTCAGCAGTGTGACTACACCAGGTCTCTATATGATCCAGTATGGTGAACAAAAGGCCGGACCCTTCCGTATTGATCATCAGGTTTACCGCGAAGCCTGGCATCCGACGCTGGATATATTTTTACCGGTGCAGATGGATCACGTCATGGTTAATGAAGCCTATCGGGTCTGGCATGGCGCCTCGCACTTGGATGATGCTTTGCAGGCTCCGGTTAACCATGAGCATTTTGATCTGTACGCCCAAGGGCCAACGACCGATACACCATACAAACCAGGTGAACATATTCCTGGCCTGAACATCGGCGGTTGGTACGACGCCGGTGACTACGACATTCGTACACAAACGCAATACGACGTGGTGAATACCTTGGTGACGGTATGGGAGCAGTTTGCTCCGAAGCGCGACAACACCAGCGTGGATTACGAACGTAAATATGTTGATATCCATGTAGCAGACGGCAAGCCCGATATCCTGCAGCAGATCGAGCACGGCACCCTCGCGTTGATTGCCCAGCATCGTGCGTTGGGTCGTGCCATTCCTGGCATTGTGGAAGCGCATATTGATCAGTACACCCATCTCGGTGACGGACTTACCAAGACCGACAATCTGATTTATGACGCGAGTCTGAAAGAAAACGAATCCACCGGTTTTAAGAGCGGCAAGTTTGATGATCGATGGGCTTTCACCACTAAATCCACGCCGTTAAATTATGGTTCCGCTGCGGCATTGGCTGCGGCGAGCCGTGCACTCAAAGGTTTTAACGACGAACTCGCTAACGAGTCTCTGGCGACAGCAAAAAAGGTCTGGGCCGATGAAGCAGCCAAACCCCAACCGGACATTTTTGTTCACGGTAATACCACGGGCGGCAGATTGGATTCCGAGCATTTAAAACTGGCCACGGAGTTATTGATTTCTACCGGTGATGCCCGCTACGCACAGGTCGTTGAACAGCTGCTGACGAAATTGGAGAAAGAATTTGCGTTCCATGTTTCCTGGTTTGTGCGCGCGATGCCCCATATGTCGCAAGCCTATGGGGAAAAAGTAAAAGCGCTGGCCAAAACATACGCGGCGGATATGAAAAAACTCGATAGTGAAAATCCCTTCGGTGTGCCTATTACCACGGGTGGTTGGGCTGGCAGTGGTTGGGTTATCCGGCATGCCATCAACAATTACTATCTGCATAAAGCCTTTCCCGACTTGGTGGATCGTGAAGCTGTTTTGCGTGGGTTGAATTTCCTTTACGGCACTCACCCGGCCCATAACCTCTCATTAGTCTCGGCGGTAGGTACACACTCCAAAGAAGTGGCTTACGGTATGAACCGCGCTGATTTCTCTTTTATTGCGGGTGGAATAGTGCCGGGTATTCTGGTGCTGAAGCCGGACTTTCCGGAAAACCATGAAGACTGGCCGTTCTTCTGGGGACAAAATGAATATGTGGTGAACCTTGGGGCGAGTTATATTTTTCTGGTGAATGCCGGCGAGGATGTCTTACCGAAAGAATGATTTTGAAGCACTTCATAGTAGTGCTGGTTTGTTAGCCACCCTTCGGGGTGGCTTTTTTTTTTGGATGTTTTATTCAGATTTTTTATTTATTGCTATGGCTGCTGCTGTGATTGATTGCCTGCCATAGCATCCGGCATATCACCAGAACACACAGAGCAATAAACCCACCAATAAATTCACGTGCTTCTTCAATATAAGGTTTGGTGGGGTTCATTGATTGCATCAAGGGTTCCTGACTTGCGTGTCGCAGATATTCAAGCGTACCCAGAGTATAAATACCCATAACTATCAAACTTAACGCCACAGCCAACCAGAACAACAGGTTGCTGAAACGCTTAAATACTACTATCAGTGGCACCAGCGAGCAGATCAGGTAATAGGCCGTCCATTGAAGCGGATCCGGGTCGTTCAGTTGCAGCAATGCGAACGCCAACATCATCAGAAATAATAAAAATGCGAAACTGCGCAGTGTGATCATCAGCATCATAAAAACCTTCCTGGAGAGAGTCTGAGGGACGACGTTGTAAAGAAAGATGTACCGATGAGCCGCCATCGGCGCTCATCGGCTAAATCCTTTATTTAAAATAGCGTTGATATTGCTGCGGTATACCGTCAATGGAGCGCAATTTTATATCTTTAAAAAAAGCTTCACCGGCCTCACTTTGCAGGAGGATCTTGCCTTTGGTAAGCGGTATAACTTTGCCATCTCTGGTGTAACGGGAATTGGTTAATGCCATCACCACTTCACCATTGACGATGTGCAGACTTTTGTCTCCGTAAGTAATTAATTCCACGGTGTTCCAATCGCCCTTGGGTTTTTCCATGTCATGGCTGCGACGGCAGGTAATGCCTGCTCCACCTGGGCCGAAGCTGAGTGGCTTGGCTTGGGGATTATAAATATGTACTTCTTCACCTTCGCGTTTTTCACAGCGAATATCAATTTGCGAATCGGCGATTTGCCACCAGTCCCCAGTGCTTTGCTCCATGATCTGCAATTCTTGTGACAGTGCCCAGGCTTTCCAGTAATCCACACCATGGTCACCAATGGCGTGATACAGAATGCCGGTGTCCAGCTCCAGGTCCAGTCGGGGATTCCATTTTTTTGAACCCCATTTGTATTGCAGGACCAGGTGATAATTTTCAAATTCTTCCCGGGTATAAACGCTGCCATAGATTTCACCGGAAACCCGTAATACCGGCTTGCCTTCGAACATTGAAACGGTGAACACGCCTTTCTCATCTTTGCCGTGACCAATGGGCTGCGTATATTTTCCTTCCGCATCTTTGGGTAAGCCTTTGATTTCCGTCTCCGGGTTAGGAAAACCCAGGTAGGTGTTCCAGTGACTCAACTCTTGGTCGAGCAAATAATTCCATTCGCTGTCTTTAGCCTGGGAATTAACTGAAAAGATCGCCAGCGAGGCGAGGGCGAGGGCTGCTAGTTTTGCTGTCTTCATTGTTATGGTTCCGCATTCCGGGTAAAGGTTTGACTGCATAAACAGTCGATGAAACAAGGTGCGGTGAGAATCTGAAGCGCCGCAGCGATCAAATTTATCACCGGATGAGGCGTAGCTCATCCGGCTTTTTTATTGTCTTATCTGTGCCAGCAACACCTGCAAAGGATGCGGCAGTTTTACGTCGTCGATACGTTTGGTCTGGCTGCGGCAGGAATAGCCGGTAGCGGTCAAACGATCTTTGTTGGCCGGATTATTCACAACATCCGCCCAGGACAACTGATAGATTTTTTTCGAGGTTTCGACATTAACAGTTTCATGGCCATAGGTTCCTGCCATACCGCAGCAACCCGTCTCGATAACCTTAAGTGATTGTCCCAGTGCTGCGAATACCTGTTGCCAATCGTTGATGGAGCTGACGGCGTTGGTTTTTTCTGTGCAGTGGGCCAGCAATGCATAATCGCTTGGTACGAAGTGTTCAGCTTTTTCGCGCAGCTTATCCTGCTGCCCCCCCAGCCATTCCTGCACCAGTTGCACCTTGGGTGCGGTAGTGCCGAGAACTTTCTTGTATTCACTGCGATAGGCGAGGGTCATGGCCGGCTCAAGACCAATCAAGGGAATGCCCGAAGAGGCCAAACCATTTAGCAGCGTCGCGTTGGTGTCTGCTGCTTTGGCAAAAGCTTTTAAAAACCCATGAACCTGTAATGGTTTTCCATTGGGTTTGAATGGCGCGAGCAGCGGCACGTATCCCAGTTTTTGCAGCAGCGTTAAAGCATCAATGACAAAAGGCGTTTCAAAATAACTGGTGAACGCATCCTGCACGACGATAACGGCCTTGCTTTTTTGTTCCTCGCTTAACTGTGCAATGTTTTCCAGGCTCGCGTAACGAATGCCGAGCTTCTGGATCGCGTCGTCAAGCAATATTCCGCTCAACAGTGGGCTGTCTACCATACCCACAAACCGGGCGAGAAAACGTTGCATAAAGCGCGGTTTCATCATGGTGTTGTACAGCCAGGGCACTCGCGCCAGTGTGGGGACCATAAACTCCAGCCCACCAATAAAATAATCTTTCAGCGGGCGCAGATAGCGACCGTAGTAGAGTTCCAGAAACTTGCTGCGAAACTCCGGTACATCCACTTTAATAGGGCACTGGCCTGCGCAGGATTTACAGGCGAGACAGCCCATCATGGATTCATGAACTTCGTGGGAGAAATCGTATTCGCCCTGCTTTTTCTGCCAGGTATTCTTGATGCGTGCGGGAAGGGTCAGCAAAAAATTGCTGCGTTTAACGGCAACACTTTCTGCAACAGGGTTCACTCCGCGTTCACTCATTTGCTTGAGCCATTCGCGCATCAATGAGGCGCGACCTTTTGGAGAGTGTACGCGTTCACGCGTACCTTTCCAGGAAGGGCACATGGCATCATTGGGATTCCAGTTGAAGCAGAGGCCATTGCCATTACAGTGCATGCCTTCACTGTAGGCATTCCAGACCTGCACGGGAATCTTGCGATCTTCCTGGCCGCGGGTAGTAACGCCATCGATTTTTAATAATTCAATTTTTTCAGCCGGCGTGGCGATCTTGCCCGGATTTAATTGATTGTAAGGATCAAATTCCGCTTTTATGCGTTGCAGTTGCGGGTAAAGCTCGCCAAAGAATTGCGGTGCATATTCCGAGCGGACGCCTTTGCCGTGTTCGCCCCAAAGCAGCCCGTTATATTTTTGCGTTAATGCAACAACTCCATCGGTGATTTTGCGTACCAGTTTTTCCTGCTCAGGGTCTTTCATATCCAGCGCCGGGCGAACGTGTAACACCCCTGCATCCACGTGCCCGAACATACCGTAAGTTAACTTATGGTCATCAAGCAGTTTGCGGAACTCGAAGATGAAATCGGCAAGATTTTCCGGCGGTACAGCGGTGTCTTCCACAAAGGGAATCGGGCGAATCTCACCTTCCACATTACCCAGCAAGCCGACGGCCTTTTTGCGCATGCCCCAGATTTTGTTAACCGCATCGTTACCCCAGGCGAGGCTGTAGCTCATGCGCCCCGAGGTGTTATCGCTGCCGGACTGGTCGAGTTGATCGGTCAGCTTTTTTAAATCAGCGCGCAGTTCGTCTTCATCATCAGCGGTGTACTCGACCAGGTTGATTCCCTGAATTTTTTCGCCGGTACTGGACGTTGGAAAAAACTCCGCCACGCTGTGCCAGACAATGTCATTCATCGCCAGGTTAAGCACTTTTGAGTCGACGGTTTCAATCGAGGTAGGGTTAGCTTTCATCAACTCGGCCGCATCGCGCAGCGCCGCGTTGAAGTCGCGGTAGTTGACGTTAACCAGCGCGGAATATTTGGGAGTAACCAGCAGATTCAGTTTCGCTTCGGTGATAAAGCCCAGCGTACCTTCACTGCCGCAGAGAATATTGTTGAGGTTGAACCGGCCTTCTTCATCGCGGATGTGTGCCAGGTCGTAACCGGTCAGGCAGCGGTTGAGTTTGGGAAATTTAGCGGCGATCAGGTCCGCATGATCCCGCTGAATATTGTCCAGCAAACGGTGGACCTGACCGACACGGTCGGTTCGCTGTGCGATGACCTCCAGCTCTTCATCGGCGAGGGGTGCAGAGGTCCACTCTGTGCCGTCAAGCAAAACAGTGCGCAGCTCAAGCACGTGATCCCGCGTCTTACCATAACGGCAGGAGCCCTGGCCGGAGGCGTCGGTATTGATCATGCCGCCGATAGTAGCGCGGTTACTGGTAGACAGTTCCGGGGCAAAGAACAGCCCATAGGGCTTGATGGCGGCGTTAAGCTGGTCTTTCACCACGCCACATTGCACGCGCACCCAGCGTTCCTCGACGTTGATCTCCAGAATCTGGTTCATGTATTTCGAGGTGTCTACCACCAGCCCATCGGTTAACGACTGGCCGTTGGTTCCGGTACCGCCTCCGCGAGGGCTGAGCACGATATCGCGGAAGCGTGGTACCTGACTGAGCTTAACTACCTTAATCAGGTCTGCAGCATCGCGGGGATAAATGATGCCTTGGGGCAGAACCTGATAAATGGAGTTGTCCGTGGCCAGCACGGTGCGATTGGCATAATCCGGGCTTAGATCGCCGCGGAAGCCGTTGTCGCGCAAGGCGTTAATAAAGGCCAGGTAAAGGGTCTGGACAGGGGAGGTCTCGCGAATGCTTGGAATCATAGGAGTTGGCTAACCACGGGGAATCTACTGCTGGAAAGAGGAGCGCATTCTACTATTTCGCCTCGTCCATGGCCATGGTGCATCCGCAGCAGCTGGCCTTACTGTCCAGCCGCTGCGCTTGTTGACGTCACCGCGCCGCGAAATGAGCCGCGAGGTTAATCCACATTATCAGGATGCACGCGGCGCCCACCAGAAACGCGATCAGGCGATGCAAGACGTTGTTGTAACTCAGATGAATCACGGTATGTACCACTCGCGAAATCACAAAGACCCAGGCGCAGGTAACCAGCAGGGCGCTTTGAAACCCTATCACCATGGCCAGCAGGCAGGTGATGTAAAACAACAGCGGTAATTCGAACAGGTTGCTGTAATGCCGGGTCGCGGCAAGCACCGGCGCGGGTGGTTCGCTGGCTCCCGTATTAAGACGGAAGTAGCCCAGGGATACCTTGCGTTGGCGCACCGCCATGATGCGTAGACCCAGCATGTAAAATGCCACCAGAAAGGTCAGGATAACCATAGCGAACATGGGGTAAAACATAAGTCAGCTCCTTGTCAGCGGATGAGGGATAAACCAATCGATGGAACGATAGCAGCAGTGTTTCGGACAAAACACTGTTTTCTGGACTCCCGCGCACTATAATGGCCGCCTTTGTTTCCTCAGACCAGATATTCATCAACAGGACAACTTCATGATTATCAAACCAAAAGTACGTGGATTTATTTGTACCAATGCTCATCCTCAGGGATGCGCAGCAAACGTCCAGGAGCAGATTGCCTTCACCCGGCAAAAAGGCGCTGTGGATGGTGGCCCCCGGAAAGTATTGGTGCTCGGCAGCTCCACTGGCTTTGGTCTAGCCTCCCGTATTACTGCTGCGTTCGGCAGCGGCGCCGATACCTTAGGTGTGTGCTTTGAGAAGCCGCCATCAGAAACCAAGACCGGCACAGCAGGTTATTACAATACCGCGGCCTTCCATGATGCAGCAGAAGCTGCCGGCCTGTACGCCAAGACCATCAACGGTGACGCATTCTCGGATGCCTGCAAAGCGCAGGTGATTGAAGAGCTGAAGCAAGGTATCGGTAAAGTGGATCTGGTGATATACAGCCTTGCGGCACCGCGTCGTACCGACCCGAAAACCGGCGAAGTTTACAATTCCGTACTCAAGCCCATCGGTCAAACCTATGTGTCCAAAGGCTTGAACACCGACACCCTGAAGATATCTGAAGTTGCTATCGAGCCGGCCTCGGAAGAAGAAATCGCACAGACAGTAAAAGTAATGGGTGGCGAAGACTGGGAGATGTGGATCGATGCATTAAAGTCCGCAGACCTGCTGGCCGATGGTTTTCAGACCGTGGCTTACACCTATCTCGGTGACAAATTGACCTGGCCTATTTATGGCCGCGCTACTATCGGTAAAGCGAAAGAAGATCTTGATCGTGCCGCCAAGGCATTGGACAGCAAACTTGCCAATCTTAATGGCCAGGCGCGTGTTGCCGTTCTTAAAGCGGTCGTAACCCAGGCCAGCTCGGCCATTCCGGTTATGCCGCTGTACTTGTCCATTTTGTTCAAAGTCATGAAAGAAGACGGCACCCATGAAGGCTGTATTGAGCAGATTCAACGCCTGTTCAAGGAATGCCTGTATTCTGACGCACCGCGTCTGGATGAAGCCGGACGTTTCCGTGTGGATGAGCTGGAACTGGACCCGAAAGTCCAGACCCGCGTAGAGGAAATCTGGCCGCAGGTGACTGAAGAAAACCTGTTTGAGCTGACCGATTTCAAAGGTTACAACCAGGAGTTCCTCAAGCTGTTCGGCTTTGGGGTACAGGGTGTGGATTATGATGCGGAGACCAGCCCGTTAGTCAGCACCAACTTCTAACTTACCCGTAATAGCCCGGCGCATGCTGCGCGCCGGGCGTATTTTGCAGGAGCAGGAATGCGTAAATGTATTGCGATTGATATGGATGAAACTATAGTCGACACACTGGCCCGCCACATTCAGTGGTACAACGACGAATTCAATCAGCAGCTGACCAAAGCTGACCTTGCCGGCACCAAGATCTATCAGCGTGTTCCTGCAGAACATCTTGCCCGCGTCCGTGCTTACCCCGATGATCCCCGCTTTTTTGCCGACCTTACGCCCCACGCGGACGCTATTTCTGTGATCCAGGCATTGCACGAGCAATACGAGATCGTGATTGCCACGGCGGCCATGGAGCATCCGAATTCTTTTGCAGCGAAGTACGAATGGTTGGTGCAGCACCTGCCGTTTCTGTCTCCGATGAACTTCATCTTCTGCGGCAAAAAATATCTGGTGAACGCCGACTACCTCATCGACGACAGTGCCCGTCATTTTGTGGGTTTCAAGGGAACCGGCGTGCTGTACACGGCACCGCATAATGTCAATGATCCGGCTGATATACGCGTCGATGACTGGCAGCAGGTATTGCGCTTCTTTACCGATAATCCACGCGTCGCGCATTTTCAGGCAGAAAGTGAGTCTATTGGGGAGTCAGCTGTCGAAAACGGTTGATGGAGTCTGTAGGTTTCCGCTTACAGGGTCGCAGTCGCTGGAGCGTGAAGATATATGTCCTTATACCGACATCTCATTGGTGTTTTAACCAGCCTGTTGTTCGTCCTGACCACCATTCTGGGGATTATTCCCTTATTGCCGCTGGCACTGGCCAAGCGCGTCATTCCTTTATCGGGTTGGCAAAAGCTCTGTAACCGCTGGCTGGATCGGATCGCCAGTGCCTGGGTTGATGTGAATACCGTCCACCAGAACCTGCTCACCCGTACCCATATTCAGGTGGACGGCGATCTCAACCTGAGCCGCCGCGAGTGGTACATGATGATCGCCAATCATCAGTCCTGGGTCGATATCCTCATATTGCTGCGGGTCTTTAATGGCCGCATTCCCTACGTTAAGTTTTTCCTGAAGAAATCATTGATCTGGGTGCCATTTCTGGGCATTGCCTGGTGGGCGCTGGAGTTTCCGTTTATGCGCCGCTACACCAAGGAGGAAATCGAGCGGGATCCTTCGCTGAAGGGTCGGGATGTAGAGGAAACCCGCCGTGCCTGCGAAAAATATCGCCACAACCCGGTGACCATCATTAATTATCTGGAGGGAACGCGGTTTACCCCAGAAAAGCACGCGCAACAGCAATCCCCGTACAAGCATTTATTAATCCCGCGCGCCGGTGGCTTGGCGTTCACGCTGGCTGCGATGGACGGGCAATTGCACAGCCTGCTCGATGTGACCATCTATTACCCGCAGGGGCGTCCGACCTATTGGGAATACGCATCGGGCAAGGTAAAGCGGGTGGAGATTCACGTGCGCCAATTGCCCATTTCAAGCAGCTTGTTGGGCGACTATGCGAACGACAGCGAATTTCGTGGGTATTTTCAGGGATGGGTGAATCAACTTTGGCGGGAAAAAGAAGCGCAGCTCCTGAGAATGGCGCAGGAAAATGCAAGCTAAGCGCACGCGTTTGTTCTATGCTAGTGCCACTTTAACTATCAGTCAGCAGATCAGCGGGAGGTTCACCATGCTAGACACCTCTATCCACTCCCTGAGTGGCTTGTTTGCCCAGCTGGGTTTGCCCAACGCCAGAGAGGACATCGAAGCCTTTATCGAAAAGCATCGGCCGCTACCTCAGGCAGAGCCACTGTCCAAAGCCAGCTTCTGGACCGAAGCTCAAGCCAGTTTCCTGCGCGAAGCCGTGCTTAACGATTCTGATTGGGCGGAAGTCGTAGATGAATTAAACGTACTGTTGCGGGATTAACCTACCAGCTAACCAACCAACGCATCAACGAAGGCATGTTCAGTGATGAACGTGCCTTTTTTATGCTCGTCGGGCGCGAATTAAAGGTATTTTCGAAACCAGTAGGTCAGATCTCTGCTTACTTCTTTTTCGTGCTCCCTCAATCCGTGCCCACCCTCCTCATAAATGACCAGCCGATAAGGGCGCTCAAGCGATTGCAAACGCTCGGCCATCCGGATTGAGCTGAGGGTACTCACCCGTTTATCACGCGCCCCGTGCTGCAGCAGAATGGGCAGATTTTTCGGTAAATCCTCAACCAAGAAAAGTGGGGAGCGTTGACGTAATTCGGCGGCTTTATTTTCCGTGTAGTTGGGAATCCAAGTGGTGAAAACCTTTTCCATTTCGGGACGAAATGCCAGCTCAGCGCTGATATCCGAGGCGCCAGCCTGCGCGACCAGTGCACTGAAGCGATCTGTCTGTTTGGCCGCGAGAAAAGCCATCATCGCACCGCGGCTGGTGCCCCAGATGCCAATTTTCCGCGGGTTGGCCTGCGGCAGCTGGTCGATGATGGGCAGCAGGGCCAGCACATCATTAACGTCGCTCCCGCCAAATTCATCCCTCAGACGATCCGGGTGCGGTTTTGAACCCAAACGTGCGCCGCGATATTGCGAGCCGATGATGATGAAACCTTCGTTCAGGAGCGGCGCGAACTTGTGCAGACGATAGTGGGCGAAGATTGCCCCGGAATCCGCATTGCCGCCCCGGTTGTAAATTACTACTGGCAACTTTTGCGTCGGCGCATCAGTCTTGGGGGCCAGGTAAAAGCCGCGCACAGTCAGACCATCAACGGTGTAATCAAAATCCAGGCAAGTAAAGTGCTCTGCCCATGTTCGAAAAATCTCCCGGGCTTTCGCGCGACGTTCTTTGCTAAGCGGACGTTTTTGGGCCAGTTGTGCAACGAAATGATCAGCATCTTTGAAGTCGTCACGAAAGCAGGATTGGATGTTGGTGGTTAGCGCTGTCGGTAATAGAGGGATTTCTTTGGCAGTGACACACTGGCTCAGCCAGAACATAAGAAATAGGCACACTGCATGTTGCGTTATTTTCATGGTTTTCCTTCCCAGGTTTGTGTGAAGCGACCATAGCGCACTTTTTTCTGGTTACAAAGCCAGCTTTTCCTCCTTAACCGCTGGCTTTGGCTATAATCCCCACCTTTCATGTGTTCACGTCGGACAGCTTTTGTTTATGTCACATTTTTCCCGCTCTTTGCTTGCCCCTCGTCACTGGCCGTCCTGGATCGCAGCAGGTTTTTGGTATGTGCTGTCGCAACTGCCTTACCGCATGCAGGTAGCGTTGGCGCGTTTGATCAGTCCACTGCTGAAGCTTAATAAGAAACGGATGCATATGGCACGGGTCAATATTGACCTGTGTTTTCCGGACATGAGCGAAGCTGAACGACAAAAGATGCTCGACGAAACCCGGTTCTCCACCGCGATGGCGATCTTCGAGACGGGAATCGCCTGGTTCTGGTCGAAGAAACGTTTGCGTCAGTTGTTCAGTATCCGTGGAGTAGAACATCTGGAGGCAGCAAAGCGTGACGGGCAGGGCGCGTTGTTGTTGAGTATGCATTTCACTCACTTGGATTTGGGAAGTGCAATGTTAGGCCAGCATATCGATTATGACGGTATGTATCGCCCCCATAAAAATCCCGTTTATGACTATCTGCAAAAGACGCGGCGCGAAACCTACTGCCCTGGTATAACCATTCCGCGCGATAACGTGCGGCTCATGATCAGTCGCCTCCGCCAAGGGCGAATGGTCTGGTATGCACCGGATCGCGATCTCGGTGCACGAATGAGCTTATTTGTTCCGTTTTTTGGTGTGCAGACGGCGACGGTATCGGCCACCAGTAAATTTGCGCAGATGGGCCGCGCCAAGGTCATCCCTTTCACCCAGCGGCGTCTTGATGGCGGCAAAGGTTATGAATTGGTGATCCATCCACCGTTTGAGGATTTTCCATCGGGAGATGAATATCAGGATACGCTGCGCGTAAATCAATTTATGGAACGTGAAATTCTTAAATGTCCCGCGCAATACTTCTGGGCGCAGCCGCGTTTCAAAACGCGACCTGACGGTGAGCCGCCGTTGTACCGCCGAAAAAAATAGCGGCGTTATGGTCCAGCGGACGTCATCTGGGGCATGAAAGAAACATGACGTTTTTATATCCAGCTCGTACTGTTTGAGGGTCAGTTGCGTTAGAATGCGCGCCGTTTATTGTGCTAAGGCAGCCCGACGATCTCACTGTCTGACTTTCCTCTCCGAGCTGTTTGCGTTGCACTCAATCACGGAATTCTTTTGTCCAGGTGTTTCCAGCAGCTAATGCGTCTCCATCCGTGTGCCCATATCCCGACGGGAAATGTCAGAGTCCATGGGACAGGCGTTCTCCCTGGTCAAGGTAGCAACCTGTTTATTAATTGAAATGGTGATGAACTATGCCTGCGTTTCTTGAAGTTGTCCTGATTGGCCTTGCTCTTCTGGCCCTGTTGGGGGTGATCTTTGAAGAGGTTATCCACATCAATAAAGCCAAAACCACACTTTTCTTCGGCTGTCTTTCCTGGTTGATGATGTTTATGTTTGCCGGCTCCACGGAGCAGCAGGATGTCATGCTCGAAAAGCTTGACCACAACCTGCTGGAGATTGCCACACTCTGGCTGTTCCTGATGGCGACCATGACGTTTGTTGCTTATCTCAATGCCAAAGGACTGATCCAGACGCTGGTACAACGAGCTTGTCCGCAACAAATGAGCAAGCGCAGCCTGATGGTGATGGTGGCGGTGTTTGCGATGTTCCTGTCGATGATTTGTGACAATGTCACCGCCACGCTCGTGACTCTTGGATTAGTGCAGGCCTTCAATCTTGATAATAAAACCCGTATCAAGCTTGCCGTGCTGGTGGTATTTGCCGTTAACTCCGGCGGCGTAGCGCTAATTACGGGGGACGTTACGACACTGATGATTTTCCTTGCCGGTCACGTAACAATGCTGCAGTTATTTATCTTGGTCGTGCCAGCCGTTCTCGGCGTACTGGTGCTCAGTCTGATGCTGTTTCCCGGTGTCACCGGAACCGTTTCAACAGACAAGGTCCGCCGCCAATTCAAAGCCATGGATATTGCCATTCTGGTCATATTCTTCTCCACCATTTTCTGCACCATGTTGTTCAATTTCCTGTTCCAGATTCCTCCGGTGCTCACCTTCCTGTCAGGGCTGTCGATTATGTTTCTGGCAGGGCAATGGTTGCGCACTGACAAAGAAGAAACCCGGATTTTGGAATACATCCGGCAGGTGGAGTATGAGACCCTGCTGTTCTTCCTGGGTATCTTGCTGTTGGTCGGTATGCTGAAAGAAATCGGTGTGCTCGATCTGCTGACCGCTGCCTATTCTCATTTCAACCCGATGGTGGCGAATTACAGTGCGGGTGTGTTCTCAGCCCTGATTGACAACGTCCCGCTGACGGCGGCGCTGCTCAAAGCATCGCCGACGCTGACGACGCCCGAATGGCTGGGTTTAACTTACGCCGTAGGTGTAGGTGGCTCCTTGCTCGCTATTGGTTCGGCCGCCGGTATTATCGCCATGAGCAAGGTGAAAGGATTAACCTTCGGCAGTCACATTCGCTATTTTCCGATGCTCTTCGTGGCCTATAGCTTCGGGTACTGGGTGACCATTACTCTGGCAAAGATGATGTATTGATCGGCCTTGAAAAAGCCCCCGCTTGCGTAAGCGGGCGGGGGCTTTTTTATGGGGAAAAGGGAATATTGATTAAGACATCAAGCGGGCGTCAGGCCGTTCATCAAGCCTCCGCTATGGCGCCTTTGTTGATACCTTCAAAAGCTTTCACCCGGATTTTCTGCTCCGGATTTTCCGCACGAGTAACTTGGGCAATATGGTGTGCGAGGAATTCGACCGTGCTGTCTGTATCAATCAGATAACAACAATGCTGCGGCAGCGTCAGCTCGAATGGTCCCTGTGCGGAGGTATAGGCAAAGTGGTAATAGGCCAGCCCACCAAAATGCGGCTTGGCGATAATATCTTCCCGGGTACCGATGTAAATATCGCGCCAGCGCTCGGCCCATTGGGATTCCAGCAGCGGCGATTTTTCATTATCAGCCCAGATATCGATGCGCGAACGGTGACCGTGGGCAATGCGTTGACAGTTGCCGCCGTGTTTTTTCAAGCCGTGGCTGTAATGATAAAAAGCTCCGTCGATCACTTCCGAGGTAAAATTCAGCTCCAGCTGCGCCACGCTCTCTGGAAACAGCACCTTCAGACGGCTGATACACCAGCGAGCCACTGAGTCCGGGGTAAGGACTTCGGCATCCACTAGAGCAATCGCATCTTTCGGTGAGCGGGTGTGAAGAAATTCACCGTCGTCACCAAATTCCCACTGAATATCCAGCAGGTCCCCCAGCTCCGTGATGGTGACATTGGGTGAACGGACGGGCACGGCCAGACGATGATCGAGTTCAGTATCAAGCCAATGGCGCAGAAGTTTTTTGACTGTGCCGAAGTCGCACACCATCCCCTGTTCATCCAGCTCCCCCTGTAGCGCCACGTTAGCCAGCCAGGTTTCTCCCAGCAACCCGCGTTGCGGATCAAGGAAACTGAAATCGACGTTAGTGAGATTATCGACAAACAACAACATAGGGCGGCCGGCTGACTGATTTGGTGAGTGGGAAAAGGCGGCCATGATAACACCTGCAACGCCTCTAAGGCAGCAATACCAAGGGCGCAAATAACAAGTTGTCATAGATGATCGGAAGCTTATTTGGATGAGTTTGGGCCATGGGCGTTTACTTGCAGAGGAGTGGAGAAAGGGGTTAAGATGATGTTGTGGTTATTGTGACAATAAGTTGGGGTGCCGAAGTCTTTGCCCCACTGATCGAGCCTGAGGTGCGCGATGACCCCAAGTTATTGTTGCTCGATGTGCCAGATGTCCCCCCTGCGTCTGGTCATTGTTCATGAAGCCTTGGCAGCTCCTGCTGTCACTTTTCAAGCGCTGGCTTGGGGCCCGGAGACTTCTCCGGGCCTTAATCTTTTTTCCTTCCGGTCGTCGGCTATCCATCCCTCACGCACCAGTCCGTAGGCAGAATTAACCGTCCCCGGTGGTAGCGCCTTCGTTGGCGGGGCGCGCCAGGCGGGCAAACTTTGCCAATACCCCGCGGGTATAACGGGGTTCTGGATGCTTCCACTCCGCGCGACGGGCGGCCAGTACTTCGTCGCTGACATGCAGGTGCAGGCTAAGAGTGTCTGCATCAATGGTGATCAAATCGCCATCCTGAACCAACGCAATGGTACCGCCGGCGTAGGCCTCCGGCGCTACATGGCCGACCACCATTCCCCAGGTTCCACCGGAAAAACGTCCGTCCGTCAGTAAGCCAACACTCTCGCCCAGCCCTTTGCCTACCAAGGCCGAGGTTGGTGCCAGCATCTCCGGCATGCCGGGTCCGCCTTTGGGACCAAGGTAACGCAGCACCAGTACATCGCCGGCCCGAATTTCATCATTGAGGATCGCAGCCATCGCACTGTCTTCGTCATTAAATACGCGGGCCGGGCCGGTGATCTTTGGATTCTTTAATCCGGTGATCTTGGCGACTGCGCCGTCCACCGCCAGGTTGCCTTTAAGGATGGCCAGGTGTCCTTCAGGATAAACAGGCGCGGTGACCGGATAAATAACCCGGGGAGAATCCACCTGGCTGTCGGGCAGGGCACGCAGTTCTTCTGCCAGGGTGCGACCGGTAATCGTCAGGCAATCGCCAAATATCAGGTCAGCGTCCAGCAGCGCTTTCAATACTTGAGGTACGCCACCTACGCGATGCAGATCCACCGCCAAATAGTGACCGGATGGTTTGAGGTCGCATAACACGGGCACCTTCCGGCGTACCCGCTCAAAGTCATCCAGCGTCCATTCCACCTCGGCCGCACGTGCGATGGCGAGAAAGTGCAGCACGGCATTTGTCGAACCACCCACAGCCATGATCAACGCCACCGCATTTTCAATGGATTCACGGGTGATGATGTCGCGCGGTTTAAGGTCTTGTTTGATGGCTTCCAGTAAGACGCGTCCCGACGCCGCCGCACTGGCGACTTTTTCTTCATCCGTGTTGGCCATGGTGGATGATCCAAGTAATGACATCCCCAAGGCTTCGAAGGCCGCGCTCATGGTGTTAGCGGTATACATCCCGCCGCAGGACCCGCTGGTCGGGCAGGCATGACGCTCAATCGCCTCAAACTCCACGGCATCAATGCGGTTAGCGGTATAAGCCCCCACCGCTTCGAATACCGAAACGATATTCAGGTCCTGCCCCTGCCAGTGTCCCGGTTTAATGGTGCCGCCATAGACGTAGATGCTTGGCACATTGGTGCGCGCCATTGCGATCATCCCGCCGGGCATATTCTTGTCACACCCGCCGATAACCAGCACGCCGTCCATCCACTGTCCCTGCACGCAGGTTTCAATACAGTCCGCGATAACTTCGCGGGAAATCAATGAATACTTCATCCCTTCGGTGCCCATGGACATGCCGTCTGAAATGGTAGGGATACCAAATACCTGGGGATTACCTCCGGCGTCAGTAATCGCTGCAATGGCGGCATCCGCCAGCTTCTGCAATCCGGAGTTACATGGGGTGATGGTGGAATGGCCGTTGGCTATACCCACCATGGGTTTGTCAAAGTCAGCTTTCTCATAACCCATGGCGTAATACATAGAACGATTAGGCGCGCGAGCTACGCCTTGGGTTATGTGGCGAGAGCGATGGTTGTAGGGCATGGAATCTCCTTGATGTTATATCTGGGGGACCGGGCACTAGGGATCACATAGCCGTTAAGGCGGTGCGACTCTGTGGCTATGACAGCAGTTTTGAGCGTTTGCGCAATAGAGAAAGGAAAAGGATCAGGCGGGAGGAAACGGCGTTGAGAGACCACGCAGGAGAATGCTGTCGCGCGTACAGGGACAGGAGGCACTCCTGTCTGGCGGCAGATTTTTAGTATCTGCCGCCACACTTCCGCTGGATGGCATTAGCTATTCAGCGGCCAAAAAGATAGGGCAAGATTAAGCCAGCGCTTTGAGGGCTGCTTCATAGTTTGGCTCATGAGCCACTTCACTGACTAATTCAGTATGTACCACTTTACCATCGGTACCGATAACCACGACTGCCCGCGCGGTCAGCCCAGCGAGGGGGCCATCGACCAGTTTTACACCGTAGTTGCTGGCGAAATCAGAACGGAACGCGGAGGCCGGGATGACTTTGTCCAGACCTTCAGCACCACAGAAACGCGCCAGTGCAAACGGGAGGTCTTGTGAAACACAAACCACGACAGTGTTATCCAATTTGCTGGCTTCGGCGTTAAAAGTACGCACCGACGTTGCACAGGTGGGAGTATCGACGCTGGGGAAAATATTTAATACAACACGCTTGCCTGATAAATCTTCCAGTCCAACTTCAGACAAATCAGTTTTCACCAATTTAAATGAGGGGGCCTGACTACCGCTGGCAGGCAAGTTGCCGTTGGTATTAAAGGGATTTCCTTTGAGGGTCACTGTTGCCATAAGGTCTAACTCCTGTTGTAGGTACAAATTGACGGCTGACATTTCTCAGCGCAAGCCTAGATGAATGCGGCCAAAAAAGGAAATAACAAGTTGCGGAAGGCGCGCATAACCAAAAATATGGCGGATCTTTACCGCTATTTAAGGAAAGTGGCGTTAACCGCTTTATTTTGTGCGCGCAGAAACTTGTGTGGGAAAGCGCCTTGCATTGGTTAGCCAAACTGCGGATAATGCGCGCCTCTTGCTTGTTGGCTCCGGCCGGTGCGCAAGCTGCAATGGTGACCTTTCCGGTCCCCTCGCAATAATGACCTGTGAACCCCGCCAGGCCCGGAAGGGAGCAACGGTAGCAGTTAGTTATGTGCCGGGGTGTGGCTGGTCAGGTCGCCACCCATTTCCTCCCTCTGTGTTTTAACTTCGTCGAATTCGTTTTTACCCGATCCCGTTCTCATCCTCTTTTATGTCTATTTCCGCCGCTGGCCGCTATAATCCCCGGCACGTTTTTCCCCGGAGAGTAGCCACCGCATGAGTTATCAAGTCCTGGCCCGTAAATGGCGTCCTCGCATCTTCCGTGAGATGGTGGGGCAGGAGCATGTATTGCAGGCATTGATCAATGCGCTGGATCATAATCGTCTTCATCACGCGTATCTCTTTACCGGCACCCGCGGCGTAGGGAAAACGACCATCGCCCGGATTCTCGCCAAGTGCCTGAACTGCGAAACCGGTGTCAGCTCAGAGCCGTGCGGTCAGTGTTCAGCGTGCCGGGAAATCGCCGAAGGCCGGTTTGTGGACCTGATTGAGGTGGATGCGGCCTCCCGCACCAAAGTCGAAGACACCCGTGAGCTGCTGGAAAACGTGCAATATGCACCGACCCGTGGCCGGTATAAGGTGTACCTGATCGACGAAGTCCACATGCTCTCCAACAGCAGCTTCAATGCGCTGCTCAAAACGCTTGAAGAGCCGCCGCCCCACGTTAAATTCCTGCTGGCTACGACGGATCCGCAAAAGCTGCCGATGACCATCCTGTCGCGCTGCCTGCAGTTCAACCTCAAGAATATGAACCCCGAACGGATCGTTCAGCACCTGAAATTTGTGCTGGAGAAAGAACTGGTGCCGTTCGAAGAGTCAGCCTTGTGGCAGCTGGGACGGTCCGCCGACGGCAGCATGCGCGATGCCATGAGCCTGACAGATCAGGCGATTGCTTATGGTTCCGGCAAGATTACCGAGGCCGAAGTGCGCGCTATGCTCGGCACGATTGATCAGGGCGCCGTTTATGAAGTTGTTGATGCTCTGGCTGCACTGGATGGGCGGGCGATGCTGGCTGCGGTTGAGCGGATGTCGGAGCATGCTCCTGATTACGCCAGCGCCTTGGCAGAAATGCTATCGGTTCTGCATCGAATTGCGATTGCTCAAGCGCTGCCGGAGGCGGTGGACAATAGCTACGGTGATCGTGATCGCATCATGAATCTGGCCCAGACACTGCCACCGGAAGACGTACAACTGTTCTATCAGACCGCACTGCTCGGACGTCGGGATCTGCCCTTGGCACCGGATCCGCGCGCAGGATTTGAGATGGTGTTGCTGCGGATGCTGGCGTTCAAACCTCAGGGGGTACTTGAAGTACCGACGCAGACACTACCGTCTTCCCAGCGCGCGCCGGCGAGTGCGCCGACTTCTGCAGCACCGTCAGTGGCTGCAGTGTCTCCGCCAGCCGTAAACACGGGTGCTCTTGCGTCGCAGGCGGCTAATCCGGCAGCGGCTCATCCGTCAAATCCGACACCGGTCTCAAGTGCGCCTGTCGATGAACCTGCGGCAACACATCAGCAGGCATTTGCGGCACAAGCTAACAGAGAATCTACGCAGGGCGCCGCGAAAGAACCCGCGAAAGCGCCGGTAGATGAGATGCAGGCTCCGGCAGACAATCACAGCGCGCATCCTTCGGTGCAGGCTCAGTCACAGGCTCAACAAGCGCAATCCCAGCAAGCCTCGATCCACCAAGCGCAGACCCAGCAAACACAAGCTCAACAAAGCCCGGCGCAACCAGCTTCGATTCCAGATGCTCGGGCTCAACAGGCCCCATTTCAATCCGCTCCATCGCAAGCCCAGCTTCAGGAACCTCTGGCAACGGCGAAGGCTCCACATGAGCCGCCACCCTTCGATGGTCCCTATGACAATGGTGGGGCCGCCGAAGACTATGCGGAATATCTGCAATCAGCTGTCGAATACACCCTAGGGGATACGCCATCAAAAAAGCCTGAAGCGGCACCAGCGCCGCCAGCCAGTGCGCCAACACCGATTGCTGTACCGGCCTCCCTTGCACCGGTTCCTGCCCGGCAAACGGTTGCAGCAGCGCCTGTGGCTCCGGCGGAGAAAGCGAAGGCTCCTGTTCAGAAAGTTTTGCTGGAGCAGGCCGGTCCAGAAACCTGGCCGCAGATTTACTTGGGTCTGGGTGTTACCGGCATCCTTCAGAGTACGGCATCCAATTGCCAGCTTGTCGGGCGCCAGGGCACGCAATTTCATTTTGTTCTGGATGAGGCTAACAGCACGTTGTATGACGAAGGGCATCAGCAACGCCTGGCCGACTTGTTAAGCGACTATTTTATCGAGCGGGTGAAGGTGGTTATTCAACCGGGAAAGGTCACCGCCGAAACACCAGCGGCTATTGCTATACGTCACCGGCAGGAACGTCAGGCTGATGCTGTTGCCTCTATCAAAAATGACCCCATTGTCCAGCAACTGATTGAACACTTCGGCGCTACCTTGCGCGAAGACTCCATTACGCCATTAGGCTAGAACTCAATTATGACGAGAGGTGGTATATGAAAGGTCTGGGTGATTTGATGAAACAAGCCCAACAGATGCAGGGCAAAATGCAGCAAATGCAGGAAGAGCTGGCTAACGCTGAAGTAAAAGGTGAAGCCGGTGCCGGGCTCGTGACTGTGGTGATGACTGGACGTCACGACGTCAAGCGCGTCACCATTGATGACTCCTTGCTCAGCGAAGATAAGGAAATGCTGGAAGATTTGTTAGCAGCCGCCGTTAACGATGCGGTGCGCAAGGTGGAGGCTCACAGCCGTGAACACATGCAGAAGATGACTGCCGGCATGGGCATTCCGCCGGACTTCAAGATGCCATTTTAAGTGGATCTCCAACAGCTGACCTGTTGTTAATCCACGACCTGTAACTGAGACTGTTTAAATGTTCAGCCCCCTGATTGATGAATTAATGTCTTCCTTACGCTGCCTGCCCGGCGTAGGCCCGAAATCGGCGCAGCGTATGGCGCTCCATTTGCTGGAGCGCGACCGCGAGGGGGCCGAGCGCCTGGCGCAGAGTCTGCACAAAGCGGTGGAGGGCGTAGGCCGTTGCCAGCGGTGCCGTACGCTGACCGAACAATCCCTGTGTGGGATTTGCAGCAATACGCGCCGCGAAGAAAGTCTGTTATGTGTGGTGGAAACGCCAGCGGATGTGCTGGCTATTGAGCAGGCGGGTAGTTATCAGGGTAAATATTTCGTATTGCTCGGCCACTTATCGCCGATAGATGGAATCGGTCCCGAGGATATCGGGATAGACCAGCTGATCCAGTTATTGCAGAGCGAACCTGTCAAAGAGGTCATCCTGGCCACTAATCCCACGGTTGAGGGTGAAGCCACTGCGTTTTATATCAGTGAACGGGCCAGATCGCTGGGGGTGATCGTATCCCGGATCGCTCACGGCGTCCCGCTTGGCGGTGAGCTGGAGTTCATTGATGGCGGCACCCTGGCCCACGCATTTTCAAGTCGAAGAACTATTTGATGTTGATCCCCACAGAACCCATCTGGATCGATCAGGATGCAGACCTGGCCCGGTTGTGCGCCCAGTGGCGGCAACAGGCCGCCATCGCGATCGACACCGAGTTTATGCGCAGCAGTACCTTCTACCCCATCGCCGGGCTGATCCAAATCGGCGATGGCAAAGGCTGCTATCTTATCGACCCGCTGGCCATAACCGATTTTGCCCCCCTGACCGAGTTGCTGCTCGACGACGCGGTGACGAAAGTCTTGCATTCCTGCTCGGAGGATCTGGAAGTATTTCGCCGTCTGCTGGGCATTGTTCCCGCGCCACTGTTTGATACGCAGATCGCCGCTGCCTTTGCCGGTTACGGTTTTTCCATCGGCTACGCGGGCTTGGTAAAAGCGGTGCTGAATACGGACATTCCTAAGGAAGAAACCCGCTCCGATTGGCTGCAGCGCCCGCTCAGTGTCGCTCAGCTCAAATATGCCGCGCTGGATGTGGCGCATATGCTGATTGTTTACGGCAAGCTTTTGCAGGATCTGAAACACAGCCAGCGCCTGCAATGGGTAAAAGACGATTGTGCAGAGCTGGTTTTCGCTGCAAGAGCCGAAGAAGATTTTAGTGGGGCTTATAAAAAAGTCGGTTTCGCCTGGAAGCTGCGGCCGCAGGAGCTGGCGATTTTAAATTCGCTGTGTGTGTGGCGCGAAACCGAAGCTCGCCTTCGCGATATACCGCGTAACCGGCTGATAAAAGAGCCTGCGTTATGGGATATGGCGCGTAAGCAACCCAAGGATGTAGCCGCACTGCAGCGTATCCCGGATATTCCCCATCGTACCCTGCAGCAGGACGGCGAAACCCTCCTGCGATTAATCCGCGAGGCATTGGATCTCCCGGAGGACGCCTGGCCCGAACGGCTTGATCCGCCCTTGGCTCAAAAAGAAGGCCCCTTGCTGAAGCGCCTGAAAAACCACGTGCGTGAGCAGGCGGAACAGCTGAACCTCCCGCCCGAAGTACTGCTGCGCAAACGTGAATACGAAGCCATTGTGCGCTCCGGCATGAAAGGCGGCACCTACGCTTTACCGATGCGCTTATTAGGGTGGCGCTACGATGTGGTCGGTGAAAGTTTGCTGCGGCTTGCTCAGACGCCGCTTACCTCTACAGATGAGTCAGATCATGAAGATAATCAGTGAAATCTATCGCAGCCCGAAAGAAGAGGGCATGTATCTTTATGTCCGCAAAGACGAGGGGCTGAGCCGTGTGCCGGAAGCCCTGCTGCAGCGTTTCGGTAAACCACAACAGGCGATGGTTCTGGTGTTGACGCCGGAGAAAAAATTGGCTCGTGCAGCGGTAGAAAAAGTCATCGAAAGTCTGGAAACCCAGGGGTATTATCTGCAGCTTCCGCCGCTGAATGAGATCACTGACGAGATGCGGCAGGTACGCACTCATAACAGCAAATTGTCGGGCTGATGTCATGGCCGCACAAGTTTTCTGGCGCGCAAAAACCTTGCAGGAAATGACTCCCGCTGAATGGGAGTCGCTGTGTGACGGCTGCGGTAAATGCTGCCTGCACAAGCTAGAGGACGAAGACACCGGAGAGGTGTTTTATACCCGTGTTGCATGTGCGTACCTCGATCATGAGTTGTGCCAGTGTAAGGATTATGAGCATCGCCAAACGCGGGTCGCCGGCTGCGTTGTGCTGACCCCGGATTCCGTAAAAGATACCTACTGGCTTCCGGATACCTGCGCCTATCGCTTGATCGATGAAGGTCTGCCCCTGTTTGACTGGCACCCGCTGGTGTCTGGCGATCCCCAGAGCGTGCATCAAGCCGGTATGTCGGTGGCTGGGAAGGTGGTGGCGGAGTCGGCGGTGGCCGAAGAAGATTATGAAGATTATGTTATTCGCTGGGTATAACCAGCAAAGGAGCTAAATGTGGATGGTTATGGGTTAGCCTGGACGATTTACGCCGTGGGTGCGGTGGGTTGCAGTATGGCCGCCTGGTTGCTGTTTCGTCGGTTTGGGCGTGAGTGGGCCAGCTTCTTCTGTGTTTCGGTTCTGGCGCTATTGCTGACACCTTACGCGGTCGACGCGGAGCAGATGCTGATGGCACCGGCGATTTTCTTTATCGTATTCGCCGGAATCACTGAGGGACTTGAGGCGGTGATGCCGATCATCATGGTGGTATCGGGCGTATGGCTGACGGGCTTGATCGTCTCACTGTTGCTGCAACTGGTCATACGCCGTTTCTCCCGGGACGAGGGCACGCGTCCAACGGCTGCTGCAACTCATCGGACGCCGCCGCAGAAAGCGCATCACGCAGACGATGATCTGCCGGAAACTGGTGTGCCGCTACGCGCTGAACGATAACCGGTAGGGAGCCAATGGTAGTGCAAATTTTCATTGGCTAGCTTCTCTTCGCTCCTTCCCCACCATTCATGTCTTGAACTTTGGCAAAGCCGGCTCCTGCATTCATTGCTTATGACCCATATAGAACCTGCGCCCCTATCCAGCCGCTATCGGTTAGAAGCACCTTCGCCTTTGCACTATCCTCTGGTGAATCGCTTCTATAAACAGTGCGGCTATAGCGTAAAGTGTGGGCGTCTGGAGCGGGTTTATATCGTGCGGGAAATTCATACCGCTGAGATACACGCAGCAGTAAGATTCCTGCCGCAGAACGATTGCTGGTTATTACGCAATCTTTGTGTAGTACCGCACCGTCGCCGGGCGGGCCTGGCGAGTTTACTGTTAACGCAGACCCTGCAGTCGATAGTACAGCCAGCCATAACAACAGGTTGCTATTGTTTTTCGCTGGGGCATCTGGAAAGGTTTTATCAGGAGCAGGGGTTCCAGACCATGCAACCGGAACAAATTCCCGTGCCGATTGCCGAAAGTTATCGCCGCTATAAACAAAATCAACCGGATTTAACCCTTATGGGATTAGCGGGGCGGTTGCAATTCCCCTGATCGGACCCATACTCTCAAGAACGCGCTAAATCTATCCTGCCAAACGTTTTTAGTAATTACAGTGATTCAAATGATTAAAAAAGGAGTCAGCAATGAAGATTGATATTGGTATCAAACAGAGTGACCGGGAAGAAATTGCCGCGGGATTATCCAAATTATTGGCTGATACCTACACGCTATATTTGAAAACCCATAACTTCCACTGGAACGTTACCGGGCCCATGTTTCAAACCCTGCACCTGATGTTTGAAACCCAGTACACCGAATTAGCGCAGGCTGTTGATGTTATTGCTGAGCGTATTCGCTCAATCGGTTTCCCTGCACCGGGCACCTATAAGCAATATGCCGAACTTAGTTCAATCAAAGAAGACGATGCTATTCCTGAAGCAAACGATATGATCCGCTTGCTGGTGGAAGGTCAGGAGGCCGTCGTGCGTACCGCGCGTTCACTATATCCAGCGGTGGAAAAAGCCAACGACGAAGCTACGGCAGACCTGCTTACCCAGCGTATCCAGCTACATGAAAAAACGGCGTGGATGTTGCGCAGTATGCTCGAATAAATCCGCTGTCTGTCTGCTCAGAAAGCCCGGCCAATTGGCCGGGCTTTTTATTTGTTATGATAGCGGCCATTCGAATGAGGTCGGTTTTATGACAATAGAGTGGTCAGAATTAAAGCAATATCTCGATGGCGTAATGACCCGCGATCGCCATCGTCTGGCGCGTCGCTTACAGGATATTGAAAAACTGGCGTCAGGCAAAAAAGATTACCTGCCACAATTACAGAAATGGGAACAGCAGGTTCTTTCTTCTCATACCCTTGTTAAACAACGTCAATTGTCTGCAGCAGCTCCCATCCATTTTCCTGACCTGCCCGTGTGTGAAAAACGCGAGGATATTGCTGCTCTGATAGAAGCTAATCAGGTCGTTGTACTGGCCGGTGAAACAGGTTCTGGTAAAACCACGCAGATTCCTAAAATTTGTCTGGCGTTGGGACGCGGCGTGAAAGGCATGATCGGCCATACACAACCGCGCCGTATTGCCGCGCATACCGTTGCTTCACGCATTGCTGAAGAATTGCAATCGCGCCTGGGTGAGAAAGTCGGTTATCAGGTCCGCTTCAGCGATCAGTCCAATGAACAGACGCTCATTAAGGTCATGACAGACGGTATTCTGCTCGCCGAAATCCAACACGATCGTTTTCTTTCTCGCTATGACACGCTGATCATAGATGAGGCCCACGAACGCAGTCTTAATATCGATTTTCTGCTCGGGTATCTCAAACAGTTACTACCGCGTCGCCCCGATCTCAAGGTCATTATTACCTCGGCCACTATTGATGTGCAGCGGTTTGCAAAACATTTTAATGATGCACCGGTAATTGAAGTTTCAGGGCGCACGTATCCTGTGGATGTCTGGTATCGGCCACCGTTACGTTCGGCGGATGATGATAGTGAAAGCAATGAGCGGGATGATGATCAATACCAGCATATCATCGACAGCATTCACGAGATTGAACAACACGAAAAACAGCAGGGTAAACGCGGCGGCGACATTCTGGTGTTTATGAGCGGAGAGCGCGATATTCGCGAAGCGGCCAACGCTATTCGCAAAGCACAGTTTGCTCATCTTGAAGTCATTCCATTTTATGCACGCTTGAGTCTGGCGGAGCAACAGAAAGTATTTGCGCTTCATGCCGGGCGGCGTGTGGTGCTGGCCACCAATGTTGCTGAAACGTCAATCACCGTGCCGGGAATTCGCTATGTAATTGATCCGGGTTATGCGCGTATCAGCCGTTACAGTTATCGCACAAAAGTTCAACGCCTGCCCATTGAACCGATTTCCCAAGCTAGCGCCAATCAGCGTAAAGGTCGCTGTGGACGTGTAAGCGAAGGCATTTGTATTCGCTTGTACAGTGAAGAAGATTTTAACTCCCGGTCCGAATTTACCGATGCGGAAATCCTGCGCACCAATCTCGCAGCGGTGATATTGCAAATGCTGCAATTGCGCATGGGGGACATCCACAAATTTCCTTTTATCGACAGTCCCGATCATCGCCTGATCAGTGATGGTTTTAAATTATTGGAAGAGCTTCAAGCAGTTGATGCCAAGAACCAACTGACGCCCATCGGCCAACAGCTCACACAGCTGCCCGTTGATCCACGTTTCGGACGTATGCTTATTGCCGCGCAAGCGTTTGGTTGCGTACGCGAAGTGCTGATTATCATCAGTGCTTTATCGGTGCAGGACCCGCGTGAACGTCCAGTAGAAAAACAACAGGCGGCGGATCAATCCCACCGGCGTTTCTGGGTAGAAAATTCGGATTTTCTGGCTTATGTCACGATGTGGGATTACTTCGAAAATCTGCGGCAAACGCTTTCGCAAAACCAATTGCGCAAACAATGTAAAAAAGAATTTCTTTCGTATTTACGTTTGCGCGAGTGGCGTGACATTCACCATCAATTGCGTCTGACATTGAAGCCTCTGAATTTAAAAGAAAATACCGATCCGGCAAATTTTGAAGCGGTGCATCGGGCGTTGCTGACGGGTTTGTTAGGCAACCTGGGTTTCAACACCGAAGAGCGTGAATATGCCGGAGCGCGCAATCGCAAGTTTTCGATCTTTCCGGGTTCATCGCTTGCGCGTAAGACGCCTAAATGGATTGTGGCTGCGGAGCTGTTGGAAACCTCGCGTCTTTACGCACACACCGTAGCCAGAGTTGAACCTGAGTGGGCGCTGGGCGCGGCGGAACATTTGGTCAAGCGGCACTATTTTGAACCGCACTACGACACTCACAGTGGGCAGGTGATGGCCTATGAAAAGATCAGCTTGTATGGGCTGACCTTGATCGAGAAGCGCAGTGTCAGTTACAGCCGGATAGATGCCGCGCAGTGTCGCGAAGTCTTTATTCGGGCGGCGTTAGTGGAAGGGCAATACGCGGAACATCCCAAGCGCCGTCATCTGCAGCGTCATAAACCATTGGATGACTTCTACACGCACCAGCAGGCTTTGCTTAAGGAATTGGATGATCTGGAATCAAAGGCGCGGCGCAGAGACATTCTTGCAGACGAGCAAGTGTTATTTGATTTTTACGATGAACGCATACCACGTCATGTTATTAACTTTGCCGGGTTTGAATCCTGGCGAAAAAAAATCGAGCAGGAAAATCCGCGTCTGCTGTTTATCGACCGCGACCGCTTGATGCGGCACAGCGCCGGTGATGTAACCGAAGCACAGTTTCCCAATGAATTGGAATGGCGCGGTATGGTATTTCCCGTCACTTATCATTTCGAACCGGGTCACCAGGACGACGGGGTAAGCCTGCTGGTGCCGGTAAGCTTATTGCATCAGGTTCCGGAGCACCGTCTGGAATGGCTGGTGCCGGGCATGTTGCGCGATAAATGCATTCATCTGGTAAAAAGTCTTCCCAAGCATCTGCGCAAACATTTTGTACCGGTGCCGGATGTCGTGGATAAAGCGCTGGCCGCAATGGCCCCGGATAACAAACCTCTGACCGAAGCCCTGGCGCTCCAGTTGAAACGGCAAACCACCGTAGATATCCCAGCCGATGCATGGCAACCGGAGCAGCTCGATAACTTTTATCGGTTCAATATCAAGGTTATGGATGATCGTGGAAAGTGCATCACCAGCGAGCGCGACCTCGCTGTTTTGCGTGAGCGGTATCGCGAACAGGTTCAGCAGAATATCCAGTCCGCCGCAACGAACATCGAGCGCGACAATATCCTGACCTGGGATTTTGCTGAGTTGCCGCACAGTGTGCAGCTGCAGCGAGCGGGAATCAGCATCCGCGCTTATCCGGCGCTTGTCGATAAGCAACAGTCGGTGGCCTTACAGGTACTCGATAATCCGCAGCAGGCGCTGCACCTGACCCAACGCGGTGTTGCTCGCCTGTACTTACTGGAAGCGGTCCAGACGGTTAAATATCTGCAGAAAGAATTATTGAAAGGTCAGGAACTGGCATTGTCGGTAGCCGGTATTGGTACCCGGGACCAGGTGGTTGATGACATCCTGATGGCCAGCTTTCGCCAGTTGTGTGTGCCCGATCAACAGCAGCTGCCGCGTAACCGGCAGGTCTTTGAAGGACGATTGAACGATGTCCGTGAACGCCTGGTCAGCTATGCGCAGGATATCGCCACCACATTGGTCGACAGCCTTAAACTTCTGGTGGAGGTGCGTAAGCAGTTGAAACAGCACCGTAATGCATTGCCGCTGGCTTTCACCTTGAGCGATATTCAGCAGCAGTTACAACAGTTGTTTTACCCGGGACTGGTTTACCGCACGCCGCGTGAGTGGCTGGAGCAGTACCCGCGCTATCTTCGCGCGATTCTCGCGCGTTTGGAAAAAGCCTTATTAAACCCCCAGAAAGATCGGTTGGCCATTGCAGAGATCCAAGCGGCCTGGCAGCGCCTGGACGATTATCTGGCGAAAGAGGGCGAGTTCTTGCTGGCGCAAAAATTATCGTTGCAGACCTATCGTTGGTGGATTGAGGAGTGGCGGGTTTCGCTCTTCGCTCAAACCTTGAAAACGCAAGTTCCTATATCGGGCAAACGGCTCGATAAACAATGGCAGCTGGTACTGGAAGAGCGTTAACAAAATTTAATGTAACGAACCGCAAAACGGTGTATCTATAACGGATCAAGGGATTCTGGCAGCAGTGTGGGCAGTGCTCTTGATTTTGCAATCAGACAACTGGTGCAGCGCGATTCGCTGTGCTAGGTTTGGCTGGTTTGATCCTCTAACAATAAAACGGAGTCTCTACTATGAATAAAAAATCATTGTCCCCTTTGGCTGCTGCTCTGGGTGCTACCTTTATGGCTTCAGCAACGCTCGCTCCCCTGGCCTCTGCGGTGGAAAACCCCTTCGCGGCCCAAACCCTGACCTCCGGTTATAATCTGGCTCACAAAGATGCCGAAGGTAAATGTGGTGAAGGTAAATGCGGTGGTGAGAAAGCTGAAGAAGAAGGCAAATGTGGTGAGGGTAAGTGCGGCGAAGGCAAATGCGGTGAAGGCAAGTGTGGCGGCGCCAGCAAAGATAAAAAAGCCGAGGGTGAAGGCAAATGTGGCGAAGGTAAGTGTGGTAGCCACTAAGCTTCTCCTGCAGCGATGACCATCACATCAGTACACGGCGCAGGCTTGGGTCTGCGCCGTAGTTTATTAAACAGCTTGCAACAGGCAACCACCGACGATATTCAATTCATGGAAGTGGCTCCAGAGAACTGGATTAATGTCGGCGGGCGTTTCGGCAAGCAGTTTCGTGCTTATACAGAACGATATCCCTTCGTATGCCACGGACTGTCGTTGTCCATTGGCTCACCGGCACCGCTGAATGTGGATCTGCTCAACGCGATTAAACTATTTCTGCGTGAACACAATATCTGTTACTACAGCGAACATCTCAGTTATTGCAGCGATACCGGCCAACTTTATGATTTACTACCGATTCCTTTTACCGAAGAGGCGGTAGATTATGTGGCGCGGCGGATTCGCCAGGCACAGGACATTCTTGAGCAGCGTATCGCCATCGAAAATGCTTCCTACTATTGCGCTCCGCATCAGGAGATGAGCGAAAGTGAATTTATTCACGCGGTACTAACAGAAGCGGATTGCGATCTGCTGCTTGATGTTAACAACGTCTATGTCAACAGTATCAATCACGCGTATGACCCGTTGGAATTTCTCCAATCCTTGCCCGGTGAGCGCATTGCCTACATGCATATTGCAGGTCACTACCACGAAGCAGATGACCTGCGGGTGGATACCCACGGTGCACCGGTTATTCCTTCGGTCTGGCAATTATTAGAAAACGCGTATCAGCTGTTCGGGGTGAAGCCCACCTTGCTGGAACGGGATTTTAATATTCCTCCACTGCCGGAATTGTTGGATGAGGTAAAACAGATTCAACGCATTCAAGCACGATTTGAGCGTGAGGCAACAGCGCGAGTTTCAGGGTTGCAAGCATGAAGTCATTCCAGCGAGCGCAATCTGAATTTGCGGCTCATCTGCGTGACCCGGAGCATCAACCGGCTCCGCCAGATATCGAAGATCGCCGTATAGGTATCTACCGCGATTTAATTTATAACAATATTGAAGGTTTTATCAGCGGTGCATTTCCGATCCTGCGCAGCATCCTCGCCGATGAAATTTGGCATCGCATGGTGCGCCAGTTTCTGGCAACACATCAAAGCCAGACGCCATATTTTCTGGAAATCAGTCAGGAGTTTTTAGTCTATCTGATGCAGGAGCGCTCGCCCTGTGCAGACGATCCGCCCTTTATGCTGGAGCTGGCTCATTATGAATGGGTTGAGTTGGCGCTGGACGTAGCGACAGAGACTGTTCCGGAATATAAAGATCACGGTCTCTCTGTGCTGGATGGATGCCCGCTCGTCTCGCCCTTGGTCTGGTGTTTATCCTATCGTTTTCCCGTGCATAAAATTGGCCCCGCTTTCCAGCCGATGGAGCCGCCTGCGGACGCCACCTTTTTGGTGGTCTACCGCAATCGTGCGGATGAGGTAAAGTTTCTCGAAGCTAACGCCGTGACCATCCGCCTGTTGCAACTCTTGCAGGAGGACGCAGGGCTGACGGGCAGGGCGGTGCTACAACGTGTTGCGGCAGAATTGAATCACGCCGACTTTGCCGCTCTCGAGCAGAGTGGTAAAACGCTGCTCGAGAAATTAGTGGCTCAGGAAATAATTGCAGGCGTGTGGCCGGTGGCCGCGAAAGAAATATAGCAATCAAGCTTTAGGTGGCGAGATATTTGTGTTGAGCCAGTATTGGCTGATCTGCTGAAGCAAATCGGAAAATGCAGCAAAGTCGACGGGTTTTTGTAAATAACTGTTCACGCCCCGGCTGTATCCTTCGAGGATATCTGACGTTTCGTCCGAGGTGGTGAGAATGACCACCGGCGTATTTTCATAACACGGATGCGCCCGCAGGCGTTGCAGAACAGTAAGCCCGTTGATGCCGGGTAATTTAATGTCCAACAGAATTAAATCCGGATTGCGGGAGGGACAACGTCCCTCATGCTTTCCGGTAGCGAATAAAAACTCCAGCGCATCTTCTCCCGAGTGTACGACCTCAATGTCATAACTGCGGTCATTCTTGGCAAATCCCATCAGAGCCAACTCGGCCTCGTCAGGATTGTCCTCCACTAACAAAATTGTTTCCGTGCCCACTTTCTTTATTCCTTGACCATAAAGTGAAATAAAACGTTGCGCCCTCTCCGGGTGCCGATTGTGTCCATATGCGGCCACCATGGCGAGCAACAATCCGTTGAACTGTCGCAAGACCTATTCCAACACCATCAAACTCTTCAGCTTTGTGTAAGCGATTGAAGGGACTGAACAAGCGGTCGGCATAAGCCATATCGAAGCCTACACCGTTATCTGAAATATAATAAACGGTTTCGTCGTTGAGTAATGTTACCCCGAATACAATTTTGGAAATTTCCTGGTGGCGAGAATATTTCCACGCATTGTCTAATAAATTATTTAATAAAACATCAAAAAAACGTTTGTCGACGTCTGCATAAACATCTGGCTCAATAATCAACATAATCTGGCGGTGCGGTTCGCGTTCCTGAATTCGATTAAGTACGTCATTGACCTGTTCAGAAATATTTATAGTCTGTACAACCATTTCGCCCTGGGTTGCACGTGACAACCGCAGGAAGCTATCGATCATCTCGGCCATCTCCCTTGTTCCTGCCTCGATGCGTGATAAATAATGGCGGCCTTTTTCACCGAGTTTTTCTTCGTATTCTTCTCTTAAGATCCGACGGAATCCTTCTATTCTGCGCAATGGTGCCCGTAAATCGTGAGATACAGAATAACAGAACGTGCCCAGCTCTTTATTGGCCGCTTCAAGTTCTGCTGTACGTTGCCGCACACGTTGTTCCAGCACGGCGTTTAATCGGTTGACTTCTTCTTCAGCTTTACGTCGGGCAATATTATCTTCTTCCAAACGTTTATTAGTGTCGCGTAAATTTTCGTAAGCCTGATGTAGATCCTGCGATAAATTGTTAAATGCTTTAACTACCAGATCAAGCTCGTCCTCGCGCGGGGAGGGCTTGCGATGCAGTGAGAGTTTTTGCGGTTCCTTCTCCACGTCAAAGTTACGCAGAAACTTCGCGATGGTCGTCAGGTGATGTGTCACCAGGTAATAAAAGATATATAAAGTAAACAGCGAAACGAGAAATGTTTTGATGCCCTGGCTCAGCAGAATAACAATCGCTTTATCCCACAGTCGTTGATAAACCTCAGTGAGCGATACCTGAATTGTCAGTGTCCCGATTTCGCGTATCTCGCCTGATACATTGTGGATAATGGGGTAGTCGCGCACGATGATATTCCGCGTGCCTTTCTCGCCCCGTAAAAGATGTAAAGGCTTGGAGAATTCTTCGTTGCGCTCATGAATCTCAACCGCCTTGATGTCCGGCAGATGCTTGATGCCGTCAAGTTGCAGCTCCAGTTGCTTGATATCCAAATTCCACAGGCTTGCGCTGATACTGCCGATATAGCCGCCCTCAATTTCATTCAGGCGGCTGTTGATGACATCCAGATCGCGTTGATAATCCGTATAAAGCTGCCAACTTGTCGCAATAAGCGTCACGCCGGAGCTGAAGATAATGATGTACAACAGCAGTCGTCGCGCGATGCCGTAGTTCTTTAATGCGTAGAAAATATCGCGTATGGAGCGCCCGGCGGAAGGTGCTTTGATACGAGGATCAGGTGAATTTACGTTGATACGTTGGTTGGCGTTCATCAGGGGCCGACAATTGATTAAAAGTAGTAACGGGACTGGATGCGTTTAACAACACCTTCTTCTTTCATATCCGCGATGGCTTGATTAATGTGCGGCATGATCTCCAGGTCGGGCGAGTTTTTGGAACACTGGAACATCAGGGGGATCTCGGTAAGAGCAAAGGGTTTGCCCAGTTGATCATCGACGCCTTCCTGTTCGGCCAGATATAGCAACGTTGGGATCGCTCCCACAATTCCGTCCAGTCTTCCCCGGGCTATTTTGCGCAGGCCTATCAGGTAGTCGGTGTCGTACTCTTTATAAATTGTGGTGTCTTCATCAAAGCGAGGCGTCATAGTGGCGCCTCGAATAACTGAAAGGTGCAGGGGCTGGATGTCTTCATATTGTTTTATCTCGATACCTTTGCGCGGAATAACCCCCATGGCGTGAAAAGTTATAATGTCCCCTTTTACAACGAGTTTTTCTGGTCGTGGAACCAGAATGGTGCAGTCGTGTGAGCCGGTTTCAAGTTCGCGATCTACGCGCGCGAAGGGCGTGATAGTGATACTGATATCGCGATTGATACGCTGTCCAATTTCATGGATCAGTTCAATAAAAGCACCCTCCATTTCACCTGCTTTATTCACGTAGGCCCAGGGCGCAACGTCGATAGTGATAAAGGAGATTTTTCTCGAAGTGTCGGCCATGCAGTGAGAAGCAAGGATCGTGATCAACAATCCCAGCAGGTACTGTTTAATTTTAATAAGCGACGGCATTGCACTACCTTCAGTGAGTTCGACGTTGATAAAGCATAGTCCTGAATTCCAGACTTTGCATTTTGGATGCGTGCTGCTGTTCCGATCATCCGGGGTCAGCTGCTTTTGCGAATTATTATCATAACGCTTCAACCCATTCTGGCACAGAAATCCTTCCATTTTTTTTAACTTTATTTTTCCGCTTTGCCAATTGTTCCTAGTCTTCATCTTGCCAAGTCAGTATAAATCTTAAGTGTGCGTTTGTGCGAATCTTAATCAACAAGAGCAGCATAAATGCACGCGGAGAAATATTTAAGGATGAAACCTTAATACCGCTGCACTCGATCATAGTGATCAGAAACTAAAATTAACTCATTGAGGTGTTTTATGCACAATCGAATCTTACTTGTTGTTGGTGACAAATTTGCAAACTATGTAAAAGGTAAAGACGCGGTAACTTTATCGCAGCTCAGAGGCTTGCTTAGCTTGTCTATTCCGCTTCCGAATCAGGGGGTGACACTGTTGGTGCCGGGCCAGGGGCTGGGCGATGACAGTGTTGCGCAACTGCTGAAGGAGGCTGCCGCATCACCGAACCTTGCGTTCTTCGATTTTACGTTATGGCACAACTTACCGAAGCGGGCGACCCGCGCGCTCAGCCACAAACACTATTCTGCAAACACACTGATTTCTGAGCCTCGTCAGTTATCGGAAGACGTCTTCGAGTTGCATATGATGATTGATGAGGATTGCGAATTGATGAACGATCATCAAAGCGGGCAGCATGTTCAAGGGATGATTCTTATTGAGGCAGCTCGACAAACTATTGTGGCGGTTACTGAGGCCTATCTCTTACCAAAAAATGGAATCGAGTATGCGTTTGTTTTAAATAGTCTCACGGTGAATTACAGCCACTATACGTTTCCTGTCGGTGCGGTATTGCGGTGCAATATCCTCGAAAAATCGATTGATAATCCGAAGCGGCTGAGTTTTGAAGCTGAAATTCTGGTGGAGCAATGCGGGCAAGTTGTATCGAAGTTCATGTTAGCTATCGGTGCGATGGAAAAGGTGCGTATCAGCAAAGGGGAAAATATGCAGGCGTTGAAGATGCAGGCAAATTATCTGGCATACGTTGCCGCCAACATGCAAGATTTTGAAGGGCCCATCAAACAAGTTGAAAATATGTGATAACAGATATCACTTTAATCAAATGGAGATTTTTTTATGAATGCTGCACTGAAAAACAATACTGAAAGTCTTGGCTATGCATTTTTTGATGTGGACGATACATTAATTTCTGTAAAAAGCATGTTAAGTTTTCAGGATTTTTGGTACGAGAGATTTAGCGAGCATCAAGCGAAGGAGCTTTATTACGCTGACCTGCGTCAGCATATGCACGAGAACGCGTCGTGGGAAGTATTGAACCGTTTATATTATCGACACTTCGCCGGTCGCCGGGTGGTGGATGTTGAGCAATGTGGTGAAGACTGGTTTGCCCACATGGAAGAAAAACACCCTAATCTCTTTCATACAATCCCACTGGCGGAACTGAGACAGCATCAGACTGAAGGGAGAGAGGTGGTGTTTGTATCCGGGTCCTTCCCCGCGTTACTGAAACCGGTAGCCAGAGTGACGCAAGTAAAACATATTCTTTCTACCTTAATGGAGGTGGAGAACGGATGCTACACGGGTCGAATACTCACCCCGCAAACGATTGGCGCTGGTAAAGCAGAAGCGATAAAAGCATTTTTGGCGTCGGTGAATGGTGTAGCTGAACATTGTTTTGCTTATGGCGATGATATTTCAGATTTACCGATGTTGCAGAGTGTCGGAAAACCAACTGTCGTGAGAGGCGGGAGAGGGTTGGAAGAGCGCGCAAAAGAACTTGGCTGGCGAATCATATCGCCCGTATAAGATTTACAGAATTCTATAAATAATCTAATGGGCTGCATCTCCATTGCTAAAACTCCTGCTTCGGCAGGAGTTTTTTAATGAAGCGGAACTTCGCTCGGCACCTCCCATGGCTTATCAATTTTTTCACGCAAATCCTTGAAGGGGCCGGGATAGCTGAAAAAATATCCCTGCGCGTGATCGCAACCTTGTTTTTGCAGCAGCTGACGTTGCTCGTCAGTCTCTATTCCTTCCGCAACTATCTCCATGTCCAGGCCGTGGGCCATGGTAATAATCGTATCCACCAGTCGCTGGGTGTTTGGGTCTTCACAGATCTGACTGACAAAGCCGCGGTCGATTTTTAATGTTTTAAATGGGAATTTCTGCAGATACGCTAACGAAGAATAACCCGTACCAAAGTCATCAATTGAAAGTCGCACGCCCAGTTCACACAGCGCCCGAATATTGATCTGGGTCTGCGGGTCATTCTGCATGATCACCCGTTCTGTTACTTCCAGCTCCAGTTGAGTGGGGGATAGATTGTTGATAAACAACTGGTGGGCCACAAAATCCGCGTATTCTGGAATTTGAAGTTGTTTGGGAGAAACATTCAATGAAAGGCGCAGTGTACGTTTGGATTCATGAGCCAGTTTCGCCGCATCAGCGCAGGCAGTTGCCATAACCCACTTATCGATATCCTGGATAATGCCAATGTCTTCTGCAGTGGGTATGAAATTGACGGGCATTAATAAATTGCCGTCAGGTTGACGCCAGCGCACCAATGCTTCGAAGCCAACCATCATATTGGTGTTGATGTCATAAATCGGCTGATAATGAAGTTCAAGCTCTTCCAGTGCGATAGCTTGTCGTAAACGAACTTCAAGCTCCAGACGCTGCATTAACTGGGTGTTGATATCTTCGGTAAAGAAATGGTACCGATTGCGGCCCAGTTCCTTCGCTTTATACATGGCCAGATCGGAATTTCGCTGAATCAGATTAGCGCTGCGCCCATCTTTCGGGGCGAGTGCGATACCAATGCTGGCAGTGACAAAATATTCCTTGCCGCCGATGAAGAAGGGTTGAACAAAGGCAGCGATAATTTTCTCGGCGACCTTTTCGGCTTCTTTGGCGGAGCTAATGTCCGGAAGGATAATGATGAACTCGTCGCCGCCCATCCGGGCGAGGATGTCACCATTGCGGATGCAACCGCTAAGGCGGCCGGCTGATTCCCTTAATACATCATCGCCACAGCTGTGGCCGAGACTGTCATTCACATTTTTAAACCGGTCCAGGTCAATGCACATCATGGCTGTCTGGCGGTGGTTGCGGGCGGAATTTTCCAGCGCAACATTAAGATGTTCAAGCATCAGGACGCGGTTCGCCAGGCCGGTCAGGTCATCGTAGTGAGCTTGACGCAACAGGCGCTCTTCGTAGCTGCGACGGACAGTAATATCTTCTTTGATAATGACAAAATGAGTTAACTCACCTGAATCATTTCGCAGGGGTGACAGGCTGACAAACTCCCAGAACACCTGGCCATCCCGGCGAATACTGCAGAACTCGCCGCGCCACTCCTGCGCGTTGCTGATACTGTGGCGCATGGCGGCCATGGCGTCGGCACTGGTTTGATTCAACAGCGTAAAACCAAGATCACGGCCTATAGCCTCACTAGAGGCGTATCCGGTGATCTGCTCATATTTGGGGTTGACGTACTCGATTTTGCCTTCGGGATCAGTAATCAGGACAGATACCGGGCTTTGCTGTACCGCGCTGGACAATATACGCACGCGCTCTTCGGCGAGGCGCCGCTGGCGGCGTACTTCCGCCTCCCGAATCTCCCGCTCTATCGCAGGAACCAGTCGAGCAAGCGCTTCCTTATTCATAAAATCGTGAGCACCCTGTTTGAGCAGGTTCACGGTATCTTCGGCATCCACTGCACCAGACGTGATAATGAAGGGAATATCCTGACCACTGTCCTTAAGCGTCTGCAGCGCCGCTTCGGCGCTGAAGCGGGGCATGGCATAGTCGCACAAGATCACATCCCATTCGGCTTTCGTCAGAGCGTCGAGCATCGAGTGGCGGGTTTCCACCCGCTCCGTATAAGGAATAAATCCCCCACGTGCGAGTTCGGCGGTGGTTAACTCCGCATCGGCTTCGGAGTCTTCAATAAATAGTACGTTAAGCGACTTGCCCATTAATCCTATCCACTTGTTCTGCAAATTTGCGCTTCTATTCTTATTTGCTAACTAAGTCCCGGTATCTCTGGGTGCAACTGCGCGAGCTTTGCCACACCGCACACGCGGCACATCAAGCAATATAAATTACTGTGAACGGAGATAAATGTGTCCTTATAAAGCCACTTCACTTTACGAGTATGGCCTGCAAAAATCCAGCACCTATCAGAAAAAACCCTTGAAAAATGATGGACTTAATTACTGATTGCGATTCTGAAACAAGCCTCTTCGTCAGGAAGAGCGATGCATCATGTCAAATTTATTTTCCGAGCATCCGGTGGCTTTTACTGGAGCATAGCAGCAGATAAATTCTTATGCCGCTTTTTGCGACGCAGAAATGAATTTTGTCGCCATATTCATCGTTTCGCGCTCTGCGTTAATTGAATGGAAGATCAGATGCTTATAACGGCGCGGAATTTTGGTAAGTGCATTTCATTGTGGATGATTGGCCATTGAAAAAAGCATCAACGGTGTGTAAAAAGGCGGGGGCATTTCGTATGTCACTCTCGTATTAATTTTTTAAGACGAAATTAATCATTTGTACCTAGTAGTTGAGTGATTAAAACTCACGGCGTGATGGCAGCTCGCTTAACACGCTTCTTGGTCCAATCCAAGGATCTGAATATTGAAATAATGTCAGGGGACATTTCATGAAAAAAGCATTATTACCTGCTGCTATCGCAGCATTTCTCCCATTAAGTGTTATGGCTGATGTAACCGTCTACGGTAAAGCAAATGTTTCGTTGCAGAATGCAGATGAAGCCGGGAACTCAAAGATCGAGCTGGTCAGCAATGCTTCACGTATTGGTATTAAAGGTGATGAAGCAATTACTGATGGCCTTAAAGTAATTTATCAATTTGAGTATCAGACTGAAGTTGATGATGGTGCAAATGGCAGTGGTCAAACTTTCGGCCAGCGTAATATATTTGTCGGTCTGCAAGGTTCAGCCGGTACCATCATGGCCGGTCATTTCGATACGCCGTTAAAAGCCGCTCAGGAAAAGGTGGATCTGTTCAATGATCTGGAAGGCGACCTTGGAAACATTTTCAATGGTGAAATTCGGGCCAGCAACATTGTTCAGTACGTTACCCCAGGCTCTTTCGGTCCCTTTACTGGAACCGTGGCCTACATTACTAAAGAAACCGACGGTGTTGATGATGGTGTTTCTGCTTCCTTAGGTTACAGCACTGCAAATCTGTATTTAGGTGTTGCTATGGATAGTGATGTTCAGGCTGAAGGTCTGGATGTTATGCGTTTGGTTGGTCGTTTTAACGTAGGTGCAGTGCAATTGGGCGCTATGTATGAAAACACTGACATCGACGGCGCGGATGACTACGACGGTTTTCTGGTATCCGCATTGTGGAACCTGACCGATGTGTGGGCGGTGAAAGCCCAATATGCCGAATCAGATTTAAAACTGGCTCCAGCCGGTCTGGATAACGAAAGTGTCAGCGTTGGTGTTGATTACAAACTCTCCAAAAACGCGATGCTTTACGGCTATTACACCGCAATCGAAAATAACAACGCGTTAGACGTGTCCTTGCGTGATGATGACTACGTCGGCATCGGACTGGATCTGAAGTTCTAATACTGATACAGCTTTACCAGGTCAGTGTAAAAAGGGTGCATTAGCACCCTTTTTGCCACATATAGATGGTATGAAGAAGATGAAAAAAATATTGATGATATTGCTGTGTCTGGGTGGGGCAAGTGCAGCCTCCGCCGAAGAGTGCGAGCCGGCGGTCGATGTGGCCGATTCACTGAATGTTAACGCCTCTACCGACTGCAATTACGAAGATAGCGGGCTGAACGGTGCGGTACGACGCTGGTTCAAGCGGGATCAATCCTCATCTGCCGCAAGTTCACAAGCTGCGAAAAGTGATTCGCAGGCCTCCATAAAGGTGTCTCCACCAGTAAATGGAGCTGACGCGTTAGCCGAGGCCCGGTACGGCTTATTGTCAGCGATAAGTCAGGAATGCATACAAGGCTTTCGCATTACGGATGAACTGTATCTGCCCGCAAATGGAGAGTTGACTCTTCGCTTAGTGTACCAATGCCTTTAAATGTCCTCTCCAAAGCATCATGACGTGACGGTTTAAATTTCACACGGGGCGTGGTTGTCGTTGCTGACCGCTTTCGGTAAAGTGACGCCCGATACTTCAGGACAGCTGCAATGATCTTGATGGGTACAGACGCTGCGGTGTACGGGAACCATCGGTAAATTACATACTCTGTTTGCTGTCCCCGCTGTTGATTATCCAGCCTTATCTCAACTTCAAATGAGACTCCAACTGTGAACCAAGTTAACCGTTTTATTCGCAGAACCATCGTGCTCACCGGTTTACTGGCTTTGGCAACATTAAGTCTGCCCGGCCATGCCCAGGAGGAAGCGGATCCCTGGCAAGGTTTTAATCGGGCCATGTTTGCTTTCAATGACGTTACCGATCGATATCTTTTACGACCACTAGCAAAAGGTTACGTATTTGTTACCCCCCGTTTTGTGCGGAAAGGGGTCGATAATGTCTTTGATAATGTTGCGGAAGTTCCGAATATTTTAAACGGTGTCTTGCAAGGAAAAGGTAAGCAGGCAGCTAATGATACAGGCCGCTTCCTCGTGAACAGCACCGTTGGATTAGCGGGGTTGTTCGATGTTGCCCAGCATATGGGGCTGGCGGAAAACGATGGCGAAGATTTCGGTCAAACCCTGGCGGTGTGGGGTGTGGGGCAGGGGCCTTATATTGTGTTGCCCTTTTTTGGCCCCAGCACATTGCGCGATAGCCTTGCTACTCCGGTGAATATTTATTCTGATCCCCGTGCATATATTGACCACGTGCCGACGCGCAACACCGTCTCAGGATTTTCCCTGCTTAATACCCGCGCCAATCTGTTGGACTTGGAGCGACACATTACGGGCGACCGCTACACCTTTATTCGTGACGCCTATCTGCAGCGCCGCCAGTTCCTGATTCACGATGGCGAGGTAGAAGACGACTTTGGACTGGGAGATGATTTTGGTGATGCGGAAGACTTCGGCTACTAGTCGCTCAATAAAAGTAATAGCTCAATAAAGCAATAGAAGTCCCCTAAAGGACTTCTATTATCTCAAGCCCCAGTTCATAAGCCTCCTCGTTGATTGCGGTAACGCGGACGATTCTGGTTTTTGCTTTGAGTGTTGGGTTGTGACCATGACCCGACGAGACTTCCACATCGAGTTCTGTTCCTGTTGAAAGGTTTTTACTGGTTTCTACCCGCATACCTCCGCCACTCAGATCCAGGCACTGCCCTTCAAACACATCCTGGTCTGCAGAAAGTGTGGCTGTCAGTGGAGCACTGATCTTCATCCGTATAAAATCCCGTTTCTCGCTGTAGTCTTTTTCAGACAAACTCATGAATCCCTCTCCTCGTTGTAGGTGTCACCAGGTGACGCGGACGATCGGTAATAAAACACCAGAAACAAACTGCAAATTACCCGCAGGTGGTGAAAGTCTAGCACAGGGATCCAGTGCGCAAACTGCGTCCATGACAGGGTGTAGAATGTCGATTTGAACAGCTTGCTTAAGGCCAGAGAAGAGAGTAGTGTTATGCGCCTTTGCAGCACTCATAACATGATTCCACCGTTGTCTGACAGGGCTAGGGATGACAGACAGAAGTAGAAAACTGCTCATCATCGACGACGATACGCTTGTTCGTCAGAGTATCGCCACTTACCTCGAAGACAGTGGTTTTGAGGTAACCCAGGTTGCTGATGGCAGCTCCGGTCTCCGTGCTATTGACGAAAGCCTTCCCGACTTGGTCATTACTGACTTACGCATGCCCGACCTCGACGGTCTGCAGGTCCTGCAGCAGTTTCATGATCGCCTCCCTGATCTTCCCGTTATTGTGATTTCTGGCGCTGGCGTCGTGAACGACGTTGTAACGGCCTTGCGTCTTGGCGCCCGTGATTATCTCATCAAGCCCATTATGGATATGGAGATGCTAGTGCACTCTGTACAAAAGGCGTTGGATCACAGCGACCTCGTCCTGCAAAACCAGCGGTATAGAGACAAGCTTGAGCAAGCGAATCGCGGGTTGCGCGACCATCTGCGTATTCTTGAGCGTGACCAGCTGGCGGGGCGGCAGGTGCAGCGGCGACTGATGCCGCAACGACTCCATACCGCGGATGGCTATGACGTAGGCCATCATATCGCCCCCTCCTTGTATTTAAGTGGGGATTTCGTCGATTACGCATTGATTAAAAAACGCTATCTGGCATTTTATCTCGCCGATGTATCGGGCCACGGCGCCTCTTCCGCATTCGTCACCATCTGGCTCAAGCACATTGTGAGCCGTATGGTTCGTGAAGAGGGGCTTTTCGGCGATGAAGTTTCATTTGAGCGTGGCACCGACGCCATGTTGCAGATTATTAATCGGGAGCTGAGTGAAACTCGATTGAATCATCACCTCACTTTTTTTGTCGGAGTAATAGATACCCAGACGAACGAGATGCGTTACGTTGTCGCCGGGCATTTACCGATGCCGGTTCTGGTTACGGCCGAAGGGGCACGATTTCTGGAAGGTTTTGGCAAGCCCGTAGGTATTTTTAAAAACGTGACATGGCAGATATATACGCTACAGTTACCAGAAGAGTTCTCATTAACGTGTTTCTCGGATGGTGTATTGGAAATCTTGCCGCAAAAAGAATTGCTGGATAAAGAAGCTCATTTGCTGACATTGATCGCACAGCATGGGCAAAGTCTTGAGTCGGTATGCGATGCGTTAGCGATAAAAGAAATCGGGGAGACTCCCGATGATATCGCGATATTGACGATTACCAGAGGTAAATAAAATGCGACCCGGGCAGATTTTGGTTGCCGATCATGAAGGCGTTTATGTCATCAAGATGGTAGGCGATGTCCGTTTAACTTTGTGCATTTCTTTTGATCAATTCATTGATTCCATGTTCAGTGCGGCAGATTTTTCTGCGGTGTTGTTTGATCTGTCGGAAGCGGAAGCTATTGATAGTACAACGCTTGGGTTAATGGCCAAAATTTCACTGCAAGGCCAGGATCGCCATAATATCGTTCCCGTCATCTTTTCAACTAACCCGGGCATAAACCGTGTTTTGCAGACGATGGGCTTCCAGGATATTTTCACTATCGTAAATGAGCTTCAGGCTCCGGTAAGTCCCTCCCGCGAGTTAGCCCCGGAAGTGGAAGATGAGCATCAGGTGAAAGAGAAGGTTCTGGAAGCGCACAAAATCCTGATGGGGTTAAATCGGGAAAACAGGGCAACGTTTCGGAATCTGGTGAAGATGCTGGAATGTAATTGATCGTCAGCGATTACAAATAATTAACTCAACGAACTTCTGCTTTAACAATACTCTTCGCTCGAATAAAGTCCGAATGGCTTACATGGATTAGATCCGCCACCTTTCTGATTACATATTCCTCGTATTTATCAAGCTGGTCATCTGCATAGGCAATTTCCCACATGCCTTTAATGAGTTCAAATTTCTCCGGTGGCGTGCATTCGTTGTTGATTAATTGGGTGAATTGATAAATTGACGTGGCGTCGGCCGCCTCGGCTTTAGCGAGATCAGCGAGTTCCATCAGCTGTTCATGGGGTAGGGAAAACTTTCGCTCCAGCAACTTAATTAAGGCCTCAAGTTCCACGTTGTCCATTACATGGTCAGCTGTAGCGACTTCAATCAACAATGCCGCCACCGCCAATTGCTTTTGAGCAAACGACATAGCGGGCGAGGCGCCACCTGCAGGTTGCAGGTGGCGTTCGAAGAAGCGTGAAAGCTTATTGAGCACGAGATTTCAGCAGGTTTTCCAGGTTAATCTGATCTTTCACGAAATTACGGATACCGTCGGCCAGCTTATCAGTGGCCATTGGATCTTCATTCATTCCGAAGCGGAAGCTGGCTTCTGTGTCTTGGATCTTTTCAATAGGCTCGCCTACATTATCTGGCGATAGCGCGCGCTTGAGCTCACCGGTATCTTTGTCCAGTTCCTGCAGGAGTTGGGGGCTGATGGTTAAACGGTCACAGCCAGCAAGCGCTTCAATTTCACCAGTGTTGCGGAAGCTTGCACCCATCACCACCGTTTTATAGCCATGCTGTTTGTAGTAGTTGTAAATCTGGCGGACAGAAACTACGCCTGGATCTTCTTCCGGTGCGTATTCTTTTTTGTCAGTATTGGCTTTGTACCAGTCAAGAATGCGTCCAACGAATGGCGAGATCAAAAACACGCCCGCATCAGCGCAGGCAGAAGCCTGGTTAAAGCCAAAGAGCAGGGTGAGGTTACAGTTGATGCCTTCTTTCTCCAGGATTTCAGCAGCACGAATGCCTTCCCAGGTAGAAGCCAATTTGATCAATACGCGTGATTTGTCGATCCCGTTTTGCTGATACAGGTCAATCAGGTGGCGCGCTTTATCGATACTGGCTTTAGTGTCGAACGATAAGCGAGCGTCCACTTCGGTGGAAATACGACCGGGAACCAGCTTCAGGATTTCGCTACCGATCGCTACCGCAAGGTGATCAGAGGCGGCGCTGATTTGTTCGGCGCTGCCTTGAACGCCTTTGGCTGCAGCGAGAGACTTGCTCAACAGTTCCTGATATTGCGGCATTTGAGCGGCTTTGTAGAGCAGTGAAGGGTTGGTGGTGGCGTCGACTGGTTTGTATAAACGAATGGCCTCTATATCGCCGGTATCGGCTACTACATCGGTCATTTTCTTCAGTTGTTCAAGTTTGGTAGTCACTGTTGTAGTCCTGTCAGGTCAAAGCTGTTGGTAAGAATTAATATAAGCCGATATTGTAATACTTTATGGGTTGATGCTGAAAGTTGGACTCGCGCCCAACCTAATCATTGGGATGGTCGGGGGTTAAATCAACTCCGTTCACCGCGGCGATGGCTTGCATCAAGACGTCAGTACCCGCCCCCGGCAGATGCGCTTGTTCACTGATAGTTCGGCGGAAGCGCCGCGCGCCGGGCAAACCCTGATATAGCCCGAGAATATGTCTGGTCATGTAGTTGAGACGAATGCCTTTCGCCATTTGTTCCTCGCAATACGCTATAAAGCCCTCCATCACTGCTGCCCGCGAAGGGGGTGGCGTGGTAACGCCGTAATACCGTTGATCCACCTCTGCCAGCAGGTAGGGGTTACTGTAGATCTCCCGCCCCAGCATGACGCCGTCAACTTCACCAAGCAAGGTGTCACACTGCTCCAGCGTGGTGATACCGCCGTTAATAATAATGTTGAGGTCCGGAAATTCGTGTTTTAAGCGGATAACTTTCTCGTATTGTAAAGGAGGAATTTCCCGGTTTTCCTTCGGGCTCAGGCCTTTGAGCCATGCTTTGCGCGCATGAACGATGAAGGTCGTGCAGCCCGCATCAGCCAGACAGCTGACAAATTGCCTTAGATCACCGTAATCGTCCATCTCATCAATACCGATGCGATGCTTAACCGTTACCGGAATCCTCACCGCCTTTTGCATCTCTGTAATGCACTGGGCAACCAGTTTTGGTTCCGCCATCAGACAAGCGCCAATCATATTGTTCTGGACCCGGTCACTGGGGCAGCCGCAGTTCAGGTTGACCTCATCATAACCCCAGTCCTCAGCCATCCGGGCGCACTCCGCCAGCGCCCGCGGATCGCTGCCCCCAAGCTGCAAAGCCAGAGGATGTTCTTGTGAGTGATAGCTCAAGAAACGTTCACGATCGCCATGAAGTAACGCACCCGTTGTCACCATTTCGGTATACAAGACGGTTTTTTTACTGAGCAGGCGCCAGAAATAGCGACAATGGGTATCGGACCACTCCATCATTGGGGCGGCACAGAATCGGTGATCAGGCAAAGTGGCGGTTGAGGACATAGTGAATAAACAGGGAGTATAAAAGACTGCCGATTCTATCACGCAGACCAGCGATTTCCCCGGAATCCCATGCAATTCACCTTATTTCTGATGGTGTACAATGGCGCATTTGTAATTCGCTTGATACACACTTCGCTAGATTGAATGTAATCAGGTGAGGTAGATAACGCAGCTGTGCTGCAGTAATGTAAGGAAAAGTTATGATGAGAACATCCATTCTCCTGGCCGGTTTGAGTTCGATACTGGCTCCCCACGCTATGGCTCAGGGTGACGAAAATAAACCGTGGACCATATCGACCGAATTAGGTGTGATATCCACCTCAGGTAATACTGAAGCCACCAGTATCCAAGGCAAGATTGACGCGAAACAACGGCTTACCCGTTGGCATAATCACTACATCTTCAGCGCTTTATTTAAAGAAGATCAAGTGATCGAGGACGACGGCACCAAGAACACGGAAAAAACGGCGGAGAAATATTTCGGATCCATCAAAAGTGCATATCAACTGGAAAATGAACACTCCAATTTTTTCATGTTTGGTTCGCATGCCGAGGACAAATTTGGTTCCTATAATCGGTATAGCACCATCGCGATTGGTTATGGTACGCGACTGTTTAATGGCCAGAGCGTGCAGCTAGATGCGGAAGTCGGTCCAGGTTACTTTCGCGGTGAGCGTGTTCTTGCGGATGAAAGCATTGAGACCGAAACCGGTATGATCCTGCGTGGCGCAGCCAGTCTTGCCTGGCAAATAAGCCCTTCAGCAGAATTTAAACAAACCTTGAGCGTAGAATCAGGTGAAGACAACACCCGTACTGTGGCTGAATCGTCCTTAAGTACACGTATCAATGCGTCGATGCAAATGAAGGTAGGCTTTAATGTAGCTAATGACTCGAACGTTGCGCCGGACAAAGAAAACACCGATACCATGACGTACGTTAATCTGGTTTACAATTTCTAGATTCGCAGGAGAGGCACATGGCTTTAACCCATCTTGACGAGCAGGGTAACGCTACTATGGTGGATGTTTCCGACAAGCCAATGACTTGTCGTGAGGCTCGTGCCTTTGCGCGTATCTCAATGCGACCAGAGACGCTGCAGCAGATTCTGGACAACTCTCTCAAGAAAGGGGACGTGTTGGCCGTTGCTCGCATAGCAGGTATTCAGGCCGCAAAAAAATGTGCGGACCTTATTCCATTATGTCACCCGCTGGCGTTAACCAAAGTTGCTGTTGAGTTTGACATCAATGAAGAACTCAGCAGCATTGACGTTCTGAGTTACTGCAAACTGACCGGACAAACGGGTGTGGAGATGGAGGCGCTGACTGCTGCCAGTATCGCCGCGTTAACCATTTACGATATGTGTAAAGCCATTGATATGGGCATGGTCATCCAACAGGTATGTTTGTTGGAGAAAAGTGGTGGCCGACGCGGACACTACCAGCGTGAATCGGGTGATATTTCCTCATGATCAAAGTTCTTTTTTTTGCGCGACTGCGGGAGCAGTTGGGTTGTGACTCGGTTGAAGTTGATCACCTTGGTTTAACCAGCGTGGCTGAGCTTCGTCAACAACTAATCACGCAGTATCCACACTGGACGGAATTCCTCGACGATAAAAAATTGCTCATTGCGGTTAATCAAACGCTGGTAAAACCCCAACATTCTGTTAACGCGGATGACGAAGTTGCCTTCTTCCCGCCAGTCACGGGAGGGTGACATGATTTCTGTCCAGACCGCCGATTTTGATGTTGGTGCTGAATATGCTGCATTAACTGCAAATGATGTTGAGGCTGGCGCGGTCGTGGTGTTTGTGGGGAAGGTCAGAGAGCTGAATTTATCGCGTCAGGTGACCGGGCTTTTATTGGAACACTATCCGGGGATGACGGAAAAAGCACTTGAGGAAATACTCGCCGAAGCAAAGTCCCGCTGGCAGCTTACCCGTTGCCGTATTATCCACCGGATTGGTGCACTGGGGTTAGGTGATCAGATTGTGTTGGTCGGTGTGGCCAGCCCTCATCGCGAGCAGGCGTTTGCGGCAGCTGAATTTCTGATGGACTATCTTAAAACCCGCGCACCATTTTGGAAAAAAGAAAGGACCCAGGAGGGGGATTATTGGGTTGATGCGCAGGAAAAGGATGAAGTATCAGCGCAGCGCTGGAACTCGTAAAAATAAAGGGCGCATAGGCGCCCTTTATTTTTCTCTTGTTACGCTTGACCAGGCTCGGGCTTGGGCGCGGCCTTATACAAACCGGCGTATTTCACCCCAAAAAATAAAATAAAGAGATAACAGGCTGCAGGTAATAAAAAGGACAGCTGCAGGCCAAACACGTCGGCCAAAGCCCCTTGCATCAGCGGCACTAATGCTCCTCCTACAATTGCCATGCACAAAATCCCCGAGCCTTGACCGGTAAATTTGCCCAGCTTGTGTAACGCCATGCTGAAGATGGTGGGGAACATAATGGAGTTAAACAAGCCCACACCGATAAGTGCCCACATAGCCACTAAACCTTCGGAAAAAGTTGCCACAAGAACCAGCAATATGGAGCAGAGTGCATTAAAGGCCAGAGTCTTGCCAGGGCTGATATAACGCATGACAGCGAAACCGATGAAGCGTCCAACCATTGCGCCGCCCCAATAGTAACTAACGTAAGCAGCTGCTTCTGCCTCACGCAGGTTGGCAATATTTTCTTCCCCGATAAAGTTAATCAAGAAGCTGCCAATGCTTACCTCTGCGCCTACATACACGAATATGCCGATGGCACCTAGCACCAGATGCGTATGGGATAAAGCGGAAGCCTTGGTGGAAGCGATATCGCCTTTGACTTCAGAGTCATCTTTATGCTGGATTTTAGGTAATTTTGCGAATGCAAAAAATATTGCTAACAGCAGTAGCGCCGAGGCTAGAATCAAATAAGGAACTTGGACAGAGGCGGCTTCTTTTGCTCGGTAAGCTTCCTGTTCTGCGGCTGTGAGCAGCTGCAGTTCCGCTGTTGTTAGCACGGCGGTCGATAAAATCAGAAGCCCACCAAGGTAAGGCGCAATCGTGGTGCCGAGAGAGTTAAACGCCTGAGTCAATGTCAGGCGGCTAGAGGCAGTATGGGCCGGACCTAAAACAGTTACATAAGGGTTTGCCGCAACCTGAAGCACAGTAATGCCTGATGCGAGAACAAAGAGCGCAAGCAAAAAAACGGCGTACCCGGTGATAGACGCAGGGTAAAACATGGCGCAACCGATGGCCGCAATAATTAAACCTGTGACGGCGCCACGTTGATAACCAATTTTTTTAATCAGGTAACCGGCTGGTATAGAAACCACAAAGTAAGCCCCGAAAAAACAGAACTGTACCAGCATGGCCTGTACATAATTGAGCGTATAAACTGCTTTCAGGTGAGGGATCAGAACGTCATTAAGACACGTTAAAAATCCCCACATGAAAAACAAAATGGTGATGATAACGAGTGGAACGGTATGATCTGCATTGTCGATACTGTTTTGATGTTGGTGTGAGCCCTGCGGAATGCTGGCCATATTTCACCTCTTATAATTGGTTTGTTTTGTATTTAAAAACTACCAACGAGTTCTTAAATTTTATTTACCGGGCTGGAATAGAGCAGTTGCCGATGTCCAGGTGCGCGGTACTATAATGCAAGCTGACAGCGCTGTCACACATTTTGTAACTCGCTGTTTTAAAAGTAAAAAACTGTAAAAACTGGTGTTGGTTGTGGCTCTGGCAAATAGTCAAAATGACTTTGATTTGGCTAAGCTCACAGCATCCTGACAACAAAAATTATTCGAATAACTATGACGAGGTTGGAGAGCTGTGGTTAAAGCAACGATTGATAATGTAGCGGAGTTGGCTGGTGTATCGATAAAAACGGTGTCGCGAGTGGTGAACAAGGAGCCCAACGTGCGCCAGGAGACTCGCGATAAAGTACTCGCTGCAATTGCTGAGCTGGATTATCGTCCTAACTTGTCCGCCCGCAGTCTTGCCGGAAATCGTTCATATGTGTTGGGCTTATTGTATGGTAACCCCAGTGCTAACTATGTGATTGATATCCAGGAAGGTGTTTTGTCCATCAGCAGACCACAGGGGTATGATTTGTTGATACATCCTTGTAATCACCGCGATGAAAATCTCACGAAAGAAATTATCGATATGATTCATCAGAAGCGTATCGATGGATTAATTCTCACTCCTCCGCTGACGGATAATCTGGATGTTGTACAGGCGTTAAAAGATATCAATATTCCTTTTGTTCGCGTTGCCCCCACACGCAACAAAGACATCAGCCCTTACGTAGAAACCAATGATGAAGAGGCATCTTATGACATGACCTGCCAATTAATCGCGATGGGTCATAAAAGAATTGGTTTTATTTGTGGGCACCCGGATCACCTTGCCGTGGCTCATCGTTACGAGGGTTACAAAGCGGCGCTGATTGAAAATAATATTCCATTGAGTGAGGATTTGGTTGCGCAGGGTCTTAACTCATTTGAGTCTGGTGAAGCGTGTGGAAAAATATTACTGCAAAGGAAGCCTCGACCAACGGCGATCTTTGCGGCCAACGATGATATGGCAGCTGGGGTCATGATGGTGGCGCATCAAAGCGGTATTAAAATTCCTGAAGAGTTATCAGTTGCCGGATTTGATGATACGCCAGTCGCTCATCAATTATGGCCGTCTCTCACGACCGTCCGCCAGCCTATTCAGCAGATGGCGAAAAAGGCTACGGATCTTTTATTAAAGCAGTTGCGGGGCAGGGATGTGCAGTTGCCGGCGAGCATGTTGAGTTCAAGTTTGATTATGCGCGACTCTACGGGGCCGGTGTCCAAAAAGAAGTCCGTTATCGGATCTAATTGAACGAAAATAAAAAATGCGCCGCTCGGGCGCATTTTTTAATCACAAACTAAATAAAATTTTTAAGTTACTCGGTTGTCAGTACGCTGTTTATTAGCCACGCAGCCGATCCAACCAATGCGGCAGTATCGTTGACAATTATATTCACCGAGATATCGCTCACGTAGCCGCTCATGGGGCCTTTGTGTTTGAAGCGATTGATAAAGTCAGTCTGTGGAACAAAGCTTGTAATCTTAGGAATAATGCCGCCGCCCAAATAAACGCCCCCTTTTGCGCCCAGCGATAACGCTTTGTCGCCCGCAACGCTGCCCAGAATATTACAAAATGTCGTTAGCGCTTCCCGGCATGTGGGATCTTCACCTGCCATCCCTTTGGTGCTGACATCCGCCGGGGTGAAATCCTGAGCAGGAGTACCATTGATGTGAGCGAGCGCCCGATAAATCGAGACCAGGCCGCGACCCGAAAGAATATCTTCAATTGATACATGGTCATCAGTTTTCGCCAGAAACGCGCGGATGGCCATTTCTTTGTCATTGGTTGGAGCAAAACTGCAATGACCGCCTTCTGTTGCCAGGATCTTCCACCCGCGCTGGGTTTGAGAGTGGTTCGGTACAAGTGCGGCCATGCCAAAGCCAGTGCCTGGACCAAGTACCACGATGGCTGCATCCGGGTTCGCTTTGGCGGTATAAAGTGGTTTGATGTCTTGTTGCGGCAAGAAGGGGGTAGCGTAAGCCAGCGCGGCAAAATCATTAATCACGTCCAGAGCTTTCATGCCCAGTTCTGCGCGCAACTCCTCAATAGAAAACCGCCAATTGAGGTTGGTCATCTGTGCCCAGCCATCTTCAATGGGACCAGCCATGGCCAGACATGCATAATGTGGAACCGGTGTCTCTACTTGATTGCAGTAGGCTTTGATCATGGTGGCCACGTCAGGATAATTTGCGCACTTCAGCGTATGTTGCTGTTGCGCTCTATAATCCTGCTGGTCCGCGGTGTTGCTCAGTTCAACCAAACCAAAACGTGCGTTGGTACCGCCGATGTCTGCCACCAATAACTGACTCATGCCTCACCTCAATTTATATTTCAGTTCTGTTGTTTTATTGCATTGCCACCCAACCGAGGTGCATGACATAGTTGTGCTGATTCCACAGGAAAATGATGCAGAAAAACTTTCCAAAGGGTAACGACCCGAGCACCTGCCTTCAAGGACGGCGCAGTTTAGTTAGCATTGACAGCGCTGTCAATAAGTAGTAGTTTCAGCGCGCCTGGGTGAAAAAGTCTCCCAAAGTAGGCATAAATTACTCAAATCGCAGCTTTTTTTACCCAAAACGCGTCGAATGCCGATTTATTCATAGATGAAATAACCATCCGCACGTAAAGTGAATATGTATGTTCGCGTACAGCCGACGGTTCATTTTTATCAGCGCGTCGCGCCTCGTTTTAACAAGGCAGAAAGCCATGCAGAACCCTGTATGGCTTTTTTTATGTGGCAAGTTTTGCACGAGATTAGGCAGATCCGTGCTGGCTGGTGAGCCATAAGATGTAATAAGCAACATCAGGAGCTTGTTGTAAGGAGACAACCCTAAAACTACTACATGAATGATTGCATTGGAGAGTTATCAACATGCGAAGTCAGCAAACTTCCGTCACCTGGCCCCGATTAAATTCCGCCGTTAAACCGGACCCGCTCGTTGAGCGGCAGGTTGAAGAAATTCTGGCGCAGATGAGCATCGAGGAAAAAGTGGGGCAGATGATCCAGCCGGAGATCCGTTATGTCGCTCCACAAGATATCAAAGATTTTCATATCGGCTCTGTTTTAAATGGTGGGGGTTCGGTTCCTAACGGCAATCGTTTTGCAAAAGCGGCAGATTGGCTCGCAATGGCTGATGGCTTCTATCACGCCTCAATGGATGAGAGTGACGGCAAGGTGGCGGTGCCGGTAATTTGGGGTACTGATGCGGTGCACGGCGTGGGAAATCTGGTTGGTGCCACCTTGTTTCCGCATAACATTGCGTTGGGGGCTGCCAATAATCCGGATCTCATTAAACGGATTGGTGAGATTACTGCGCGTGAAATCGCGGTAACGGGATTAGATTGGGACTTTTCTCCCACCGTTGCTGTTGTGCGAGATGATCGCTGGGGTAGAACATATGAATCCTATTCCGAAGACCCTGAAGTAGTCCGTGCCTATGCAGGAAAAATGGTAGAGGGGTTGCAGGGCGCAGCTGCAACGGAAGAGTTCCTGGATCAATATCATGTCATTGCTACCGCGAAGCATTTTCTCGGGGACGGCGGTACGGTGAACGGCATTGACCGCGGCGATAACAAAGATGACGAGACTGTGTTGCGTGATATTCATGCGGCAGGCTACATGAGTGCAATTGAAGCTGGCGTGCAAACGGTTATGGCTTCATTCAACAGCTGGCATGGCGAGCGCATGCATGGCCATCAATATTTATTAACAGAAGTTCTTAAAAATCAAATGGGCTTCGACGGCTTTGTGGTCGGCGACTGGAATGGTCACGGTTTTATTAAAGGCGCTTCGGTGCTCGATTGTCCACAAGCTATCAATGCCGGGTTGGATATGTTCATGGTGCCCGACCCCGAGTGGAAGACTTTGTTCAACAATACCGTAGAGCAGATCAAAACCGGTGTAATCCCGTTAAGCCGGGCGGATGATGCGGTACGACGCATTCTTCGGGTTAAGTTGCGCGCGGGGCTGTTTGGAAAAGGTGCGCCCTCGACGCGTCCCTTGGCCGGGCGGGATGAATTGCTTGGGGCGCCTGAGCATCGCGCCGTTGCGCGACAAGCGGTTCGCGAGTCGCTTGTTCTGTTGAAAAACAAAAATAACCTGCTGCCGCTTTCGCCATCGCTCAATATTCTGATTGCAGGCGATGGTGCAGATAATATTTCAAAGCAAACGGGTGGTTGGTCGATTACCTGGCAGGGAACCGGCAATACCATGGAAGATTTCCCGGGAGCCACAACCCTGCTCATGGGGATGACTGAAGCGGTGGAGCGGGCTGGCGGTAAAATTGTGCATAGTCCAGATGGCTCCTTCACGGAAAAACCGGATGTGGCCATTGTTGTCTTTGGCGAAGATCCTTATGCAGAAATGCAGGGTGATGTGCAGAACCTGTTGTACAAACCGGCCAACAACAGTGATCGTGAATTGCTGAAAAAACTCAAGGCGACAGGAGTTCCCGTTGTGTCGTTGTTCATCACGGGTCGTCCGCTCTGGATAAATCAGGAATTAAATAATTCTGAGGCATTCATGGTCATCTGGCAGCCGGGCACTGAGGGTGGTGGTGTAGCAGATGTGATCTTCAAAACCGCTGATAACAAAATTCAGCATGATGTAAAAGGTCGTTTAACCTTCTCTTGGCCCAAGCGTCCGGATCAGGGGCCATTGAATGTCGGCGATGAAAACTATGATCCTTTATTCCCCTATGGCTATGGCTTAAGTTATGGCGACCAAGACACTCTGGGCGATGACTTATCAGAAGAGGGTATGGCCGTGCAGGAAACCTCCCATGTGTTGGAAATTTTCAATCGCCGCCCGATGGCGCCCTGGCATATTGAGTTGGAGGGAGGCAAGAATGATCGTGCGGTAATGAATGGCAATATCGCACAGGTCTCCACTCTGACGGCAACGGTTGTCGACCGCGAAGTCCAGGAGGATGCCCGTCGCGTTGTGTGGAATGGCAGTGGCATGGGGCTGATTGCATTATCCACCGAGAATCGTCAGGTGCTGATTGATTACCTGAATGAGCAGGGCGTTCTTGAGTTTGACATTAAGGTCGATAAGGCCCCGACTACAGACGTGATTTTGCGTGTCGGTTGCGGGCCATCGTGCAACTCTGATTTACCCATTACCGATAAAATTAATGGAATCGTGAATACTGGTTGGCGCCGCATCACCGTAGACCTTGCCTGCTTTCCGGACGTGGGTTCTAACTTCGGTTTAGTGCTGCCGCCGCAGGAGTTTTTTCATCTGGTGCTGGAACCCTTCTGTCTAGTTACCGATGGGGAGCTGGATATTAGTTTTGCTAATGTTCGCTTGATGAAGCACGCGGCTGTGGGGCGCTCAATACGCGTGGAATAAAGTGGTGAGATAATAAAAAGGGCTGCAATTGCAGCCCTTTTTTTGTTGTGAATGAACCCATTTATTTTTGCGGGTAATCGCGCTGCACGTCGCCCGTATATAACTGACGTGGGCGACCGATTTTGTAAGCCGAGCTAACCATTTCATCCCAATGAGCGTACCACCCCACAGCACGTCCGGTGGCAAAGATAACGGTGAACATTTCAGTTGGAATGCCAATGGCCTTCATAATAATGCCTGAATAAAAATCCACGTTTGGATACAGTTTTTTCTGGATAAAATATTCGTCTTCCAGAGCCATCTTCTCCAGGCGCTTGGCGATTGCCAGCAGTGGATCATTCTCCAGCCCCAGCTCTGCGAGCACTTCGTCACAGGTTTGTTTCATCACCTTGGCGCGTGGGTCAAAGTTTTTATAAACACGGTGACCAAAACCCATCAGGCGGAATGGATCATTCTTGTCTTTTGCTTTTGCGACGAATTTATCGATATTGTCGACGCTGCCTATTTCTTCCAGCATCTTTAACACGGCTTCGTTAGCGCCACCATGGGCGGGGCCCCAGAGGGTTGCAATACCTGCAGCAATAGCAGCGAAGGGGTTGGTGCCCGAGGATCCGGACAGCCGTACAGTAGATGTTGAAGCGTTCTGCTCGTGGTCAGCGTGGAGAATAAAAATACGATCCATGGCTTTTGCGAGCACTTGGCTGACTTTGGGTGCCTGACCTGCTTTGCCAAATGTCATATTTAAATAATTTTCAGCGTAAGCAAGTGCATTGTCAGGTGCGATAAATTCTTCGCCCTGGCGATGTTTGTAAACCATGGCGGCGAGTGTAGGTATTTGACCAATTAGACGGTAAGCCGTGATTTTGCGATCTTCTTCTTTAGTGATGTCGAGTCCATCGTTATAAACAGCAGCAAGTGCGGCTACTGCACTGCACATGATCGCCATCGGATGTGCATCGCGTTTAAAAGTTTTGATAAGTGCAGAAACGGAGGGGTCGACAGCAGAATGGGTTTTAACGGCGTCAGTAAATTCTTGTTTTTGGCCGCTGTTGGGAAGTTCGCCATTTAGTAACAGATAACAGGTTTCGAGATAATCAGAATGGTCGGCCAATTGATCAATAGGGTAGCCACGATGAAGTAGAATACCTTTGTCGCCATCAATAAATGTAATCTTGGATTCGCATGAGGCGGTGGACATGAAGCCGGGGTCGAAAGTAAAAAAGCCGTTCTTGGTAATGCTGGTAACGTCGATAACGTCAGGACCGGTAGAGCTTTTGTAGATCGGCAACTCAATTGCCGCATCCAAGCCGTCAACCGTTAAGTGTGCTTTCTTGTCAGTCATTACTGACTCCTGTAGTTACTAATGAAGGCTTACGTACATGGCAGGAGGCCAAGACAGGTTGATAAACGGGGCACAACTATAAGGATAGATTTAGCTTTGTCAAATTGTGAAGAGTCCGTTTGCGGTCGGCATTATAGATGACTTAACACGCCCGATGATAGCTTTTCTCATCATTTACCGGCGCGCCTTTATTGGCAGCGCTGTCAATTTATATAGCTTCTGACAATGGTGATGATAGGGAAATATTTGTTTGCACTTTTATAGAGCGCTTCTTCCTGAGCTTGTTCTATTTTAATGCATGGATTCGCGCAAAAATGGCCTGCTACCGTAGATTTGATTGCCATTTCGCGACGGCTTTTTGTTTGTGTTTCTAAGGTTCACTCTCTATAATACGGCGCGACTTGCAGGATGCGGCTGGTGACAACCTTTAACTCTCCTGTTTTTATTGAAATCTGCTATCAGCATTTGTGGTACAGGGTCGATTTGGACGATAGGTTGAGGTAAAGCGTTGAACCCGACGCTCATTCTTAAACCTGCCCGCGAAGGGCAAAAAGGTGACTATCAACCGTGAACAAAAAAAGACCTGTCAATCTCGACATATCCACCATTTCTCTTCCTGTTACTGCTTACGTATCTATTCTTCATCGTATCTCCGGTGTTTTTCTTTTTGCTGGTATGGCCGTTTTGCTTTGGTTGCTGGATGCCAGCCTCGCCTCTGAAGAGAGTTTTACTGCGATGCAGGAATCCCTGAATGATAATCCGGTTTACAAATTTGTACTCTGGGGTGTGCTTTCTGTACTTGCTTACCACACCGTCGCTGGTGTTCGTCATTTGACAATGGATGGCGGTGTGGGGGAAAGCTTAAAGGGTGGTCGACTCGGCGCCAAACTCGTGGTGTTGTTGGCTATAGTATTGATCGTGTTAGCCGGGGTGTGGATATGGTAACCGCAGTAACCAGTTTTGGTCGTAGTGGTTTGTATGATTGGTTGATCCAGCGCGTTGGCGCTGTTGTGTTGACAGCTTACACAATCTTTCTTGTTGCTTATGTAGCTATGAATCCTGAAATGGATTATGCCCAATGGAGTGCCCTCTACAATCAGTTGTGGATGCGCATTTTCAGTCTTCTTGCTCTTATTTCATTTATTACTCATGCCTGGATTGGGCTTTGGTCGGTGCTGACTGACTACCTCACCAATCGTTTGTTGGGGGCTAAAGCCACTGTATTGCGTCTGATTGCGCAGATCGTGCTGGGTGTTGCTGCCGTGACCTATCTGGTCTGGGGCGTTGAAATTTTGTGGGGATTCTAGGCAGATGGCTAACATACGAACGATTTCTTTTGACGGTATTGTGGTAGGTGGCGGCGGTGCGGGTATGCGTGCCGCCCTGCAGCTGGCGCAGTCCGGTTACAAAACAGCAGTTATTACCAAGGTTTTCCCAACGCGCTCGCACACGGTATCTGCCCAGGGTGGTATTACCTGCGCCATCGCAAGTGCGGACCCCAATGACGACTGGCGCTGGCACATGTATGACACTATTAAGGGGTCGGACTACATCGGCGACCAGGATGCCATTGAATATATGTGTTCAGTTGGTCCGGAAGCGGTCTTTGAATTAGAGCACATGGGGTTACCTTTCTCCCGTACCGAAAATGGCCGCATTTATCAGCGCCCTTTTGGTGGGCAGTCAAAAGATTTTGGTAAGGGCGGGCAGGCAGCACGTACGTGCGCTGCGGCAGACCGTACCGGTCACGCCCTTCTGCATACCCTTTATCAGGGTAACCTGAAAAATAAAACCGTCTTCCTTAATGAATGGTTTGCCGTAGACCTCGTTAAGAACCAGGATGGTGCCGTCGTTGGTGTCATTGCTATCAATATTGAAGATGGTGAAACGGTATATATCAAAGCCAAGGCCACAGTTCTCGCCACTGGTGGAGCTGGCCGTATTTATTCTTCAACCACTAACGCGCATATCAACACCGGTGATGGGATTGGTATGGTTCTGCGTGCCGGATTCCCGGTGCAGGACATTGAGATGTGGCAGTTCCACCCCACTGGTATTGCTGGGGCAGGCGTATTGGTGACGGAAGGGTGTCGTGGCGAAGGCGGCTACCTGATCAATAAAGATGGCGAGCGCTTCATGGAGCGTTATGCACCTAACGCCAAAGATCTGGCTGGCCGTGACGTTGTTGCTCGCTCCATGGTCCAGGAGATTCTAGAAGGACGGGGCTGTGGTCCAAACGGCGATCACGTTCTGCTCAAGCTGGATCACCTGGGCGAAGAAGTATTGGAGAGCAAGCTCCCCGGTATTTGTGAACTGTCACGAACATTCGCGCATGTCGACCCGGTTTATGCTCCGATCCCTGTTGTTCCAACGTGCCATTACATGATGGGCGGTGTGCCCACCAACGTGAATGGTCAGGCGTTGACAGTTGATGCTGATGGTAAAGACGTTGTTATCGACGGCCTTTACGCCTGTGGTGAGGTGGCTTGTGTATCCGTTCATGGTGCTAACCGCCTCGGTGGAAACTCATTGCTGGACCTCGTTGTGTTCGGCCGTGCTGCTGGTTTATATATCGAAAAAGCCCTGCGCGAAGGTATCGAGCAGCGTGACGCGAGCCAGGCTGACATCGAAAAGTCGATGGCGCGCCTGAACAAAATCAATACATCGACCACGGGTGAAAGTGCGGCGGTACTGCGTAAAGAGCTGCAAACCGTTATGCAGAATTACTTTGGCGTATTCCGCAAAGGTGAGTTCATGCAGAAGGGTATTCAGCAGCTGGCTGAGCTGCGCCCGCGGATTGAGAATGTCTGCATCACCGATAAGAGCAGTGCTTTCAACACTGCTCGTATTGAGGCGCTTGAATTACAAAATCTGTTGGAAGTGGCCGAAGCTACCGCTATCGCAGCGGAAGAGCGCAAGGAATCTCGCGGTGCGCATGCCCGTGAAGATTACCAGGAGCGCGATGACCAGAATTGGTTGTGCCACTCCATTTATTTCCCGGCTGACAAACGTGTAGCCAAGCGTGCGGTTAATTTCAAACCGCGCACTATGGAAGCGTTTGAACCTAAAGTTCGTACTTATTAATCGGGGAGACAGATAAATGTTGAAAGTTGAAGTCTACCGCTACAATCCGGATACCGACAAAGAACCCTACATGAAGACCTATGAGATCGACACTCAAGGTAAGGATCTGATGGTGCTGGATGTGCTGGAATTATTGAAAGCTCAAGATGAAAGCCTCGCTTATCGGCGCTCGTGCCGTGAAGGTGTCTGCGGTTCTGATGGTATGAACATCAATGGCAAGAATGGCTTGGCCTGTATTAAGCCACTGTCAGAATGCGTTAAGAACAACAAATTGATATTGCGTCCGTTACCCGGCCTGCCGGTTATTCGTGATCTGGTGGTTGATATGACCCAGTTCTATGACCAATATAAGAAAATTGAGCCTTATTTGCAGAACGACACACCAGCACCAGCGATCGAGCGGTTACAATCTCCTGAAGATCGTGAGAAGCTGGACGGTCTTTATGAGTGTATACTCTGTGCGTGTTGCTCAACCAGTTGCCCATCCTTTTGGTGGAATCCGGACAAATTCATTGGTCCGGCGGGATTGTTACAGGCATACCGCTTCCTGGCAGATAGTCGCGACCTTGCCACTGAAAAACGTCTGTCTAATCTGGATGACCCGTTCAGTGTATTCCGCTGTCACGGAATCCAGAACTGTGTGGCGGTTTGCCCAAAAGGGTTGAACCCGACACGGGCCATTGGCCATATCCGCAATATGCTGTTACAGAGCGCTACCTAAGGTGGCGCTTTTGTGTATTTGCAGGCGGTAAATCATAATGCCTTGCACTTATCCTCATGGATAGGTGCGAGGCATTACTCCGTTCGCTGTCATATAAAAACAGCGGCTTAAAAGCAGCGCTTTCGGCCACAAGTTGAACGCGTTATTGTAGCTAACAGCTAGTTGATAACAGGGGTAGTGGGCTGAGCCCAGGCCAGTGTCCTTCGCAGGTTATGCTGGCGGTCCCCTTGATTAAGGTGGGTGGAATGCAAGACAGCATCATGGAGCAATTTTGGAGCACGTCGCACATCTCTGGTGGGAACGCTGCTTACGTCGAAGAGCTCTACGACAGGTATTTACACGACGCAAATTCAGTTCCTGAGGAATGGCGTAATTATTTTGAGCAATTGCCGCGCGTTGAGGGCGTTGTAACTCAGGATACTCCGCACTCCGTCATTCGGGCCCAGTTTGAACAATTGGGCAAGAGCCGTGTGCGCACCGTGGCTGCTCCGGCTGCAGCGGGTTCAGTCAGCATTGAGCACGAGCGCAAGCAGGTCAAAGTACTGCAGTTAATCAGCTCCTATCGTTTTCGTGGTCACCAAAAAGCTCAACTTGATCCGTTAGGACTGATGGTGCGTGAGCAAGTACCTGATCTGGATCTTGGCTTCCATGGCCTCACTAATGCTGACCTCGATACTGTCTTCCAAACCGGCAATCTGTTTATCGGCAAGGAAGAAGCTCCTCTCCGTGAAATCATTGAAGCCTTGGAAAAGACCTACTGTGGCCATGTCGGTCCAGAGATCATGCACATTACTAATCTCGCTGAGAAGCAATGGCTGCAACAGCGCCTGGAAAGTGTGCGGTCTAACCCTGAATTCAGTAAAGAACAACGTCTGGCTGTTCTTGAGCGTTTGACCGCAGCCGAGGGCCTTGAGCGCCATTTGGACAGCAAGTATCCCGGCACCAAGCGCTTTGGTCTGGAGGGTGGTGAAAGTTTTATTCCACTGGTTGATGCGCTGGTGAAACGCGCCGGTACATACGGTGCAAAAGAGATTGTGTTGGGCATGGCTCACCGTGGCCGTCTTAACACCCTGGTAAACGTTTTCGGCAAAAGCCCCGCTGATTTGTTTGCTGAGTTTGATGGGCGTCGACTGGTAGATACATCTGGTGACGTTAAGTATCACCAGGGGTTCTCTTCCAACGTCATGACCCCCGGCGGCGAACTGCATATGGCGATGGCATTTAACCCCTCGCACCTGGAAATTGTGTCGCCAGTGGTTGAAGGCTCTGTACGCGCACGTCAGGATCGCCGTAAAGATAACGTGGGCAACAAAGTTGTTCCCATCGTAGTTCACGGGGATGCTGCATTCGCCGGCCAGGGCGTGGTGATGGAAACGTTCCAGATGTCTCAGACCCGTGCCTACGGTACCGGTGGGACTCTGCACATCGTTATCAACAACCAGGTAGGCTTCACGACCAGCAAGCGTGAAGATGCTCGTTCCACCGAATATTGTACTGACGTAGCGAAGATGATTGAGTGTCCCATCTTCCACGTAAATGGTGATGATCCAGATGCGGTTTTGTATGTGGCCCAACTGGCTATGGACTATCGCTACGAATTTAAGAAAGACGTGGTTATCGATCTGGTCTGTTACCGTCGCCGTGGCCACAACGAAACGGACGAGCCGTCAGCGACTCAACCTCTGATGTACAAGGTGATTCGCAGCCACAAAACCACGCGTACGCTTTATGCTGACAAATTAATTGCAAATGGTTTATTGGATCAGGCAACTGCTGACGAGATGACCAACAACTATCGTGCCGCACTGGATCGTGGTGAGCATGTAGCCAGCGGTTTGGTAAGTGAGCCGGATCGTTCGCTTTTTGTTGATTGGTCTGCTTACATCGGACACGACTGGACGACACCCAGCGACACTCGTGTTGAACTGAAGACCCTGCAAGCAATCGCCAACAAAATGTGTGAAGTGCCTGACGGCGTTGTGATGCAGAAGCAAGTTGAAAAAATCTACGAAGATCGCCGCAAAATGGCAGGTGGTGCCCTTCCGCTCAATTGGGGGATGGCCGAAACTCTAGCTTACGCAACCTTGTTGGATCAAGGTTATTTTGTGCGCATGACTGGTCAGGATGTGGGGCGCGGCACCTTCTCGCACCGCCACGCGGTAATTCACAGTCAGAAAGACGGCTCCAGCTATGTGCCGTTGTGCCATATGAAAGAAGGACAGCCGGATTTTGAACTTTACGACTCCTATTTATCTGAAGAAGCAGTATTGGCGTTCGAGTACGGCTATGCCACCACCGCACCCGGCGGTTTGGTGATCTGGGAGGCGCAGTTCGGTGACTTCGCTAATGGTGCACAGGTAGTTATTGATCAGTTCATTACCAGTGGGGAACACAAATGGGGCCGGTTATGTGGTTTGACCATGTTGCTGCCACATGGGTATGAAGGGCAGGGGCCGGAACACTCCTCAGCGCGTCTTGAACGTTTCATGCAGTTATGCGCTGAACACAATATTCAGGTTTGTATTCCAACAACCCCCGCGCAGGTCTTCCATATGCTGCGCCGTCAAGCAATTCGTCCAATGCGCCGCCCGTTGGTGGTGATGAGTCCCAAATCGCTGCTGCGTCACAAGTTGGCGACATCAACGCTCGAAGAGCTGGCAAATGGCCAATTCCAGAACGTGATTGCGGATAACGGTGTTGATCCTGCGAAGGTTAAGCGCGTCATCCTGTGCAGCGGCAAGGTGTATTACAACCTGCTTGAAGAACGTATTGCACGTAATCAGGACAATGTTGCATTTATCCGTCTTGAGCAACTTTATCCTTTCCCTGAACAAGAGCTGCGTGCGGCTTTGGCACCTTATACCAACCTGCAGGATATCCGTTGGTGTCAGGAAGAGCCCATGAACCAGGGCGCCTGGTACAGCAGCCAGCATCACATGCGTCGTGTGGTGCATGATCACAATCCAAAGCTGGTTCTGGATTATGTTGGTCGCGATGCATCGGCAGCACCAGCGGGCGGCTATATGTCTGCTCACCTTGAAGAACAAACACGTTTCATCAACGAAGCACTGAATGTTTAACATCCAGTGTGAGATGTTTACCGAATCACAGCGAGAGATAAAGGAAGAGCAATGAGTATTGAAATTAAAGCCCCGACTTTCCCTGAATCCGTGCAGGATGGGACTATTGCGACCTGGCATAAAAAGCCGGGTGAAGCCGTATCACGCGACGAATTGATCGTTGATATTGAAACCGACAAAGTTGTATTAGAAGTGGTTGCACCGGCTGATGGCAGCCTGAGTGAGATCATTAAAGGCGAGGGCGATACAGTACTGAGCAATGAAGTCATTGCCGTATTTGTGGAAGGCGCAGCGGCGGCCCCAGCTGCAAAACAGGAAAAAGCGGAAGAATCAGAAGCGGAAGCCAAACCTGCCGCGAGCAGTGATAAATTCGTAAACCCTGCTGCACGCAAGATGGCGAGCGAAAATAACATTAATCCTTCAGACATTTCGGGCACGGGCAAAGATGGCCGTGTTACCAAAGAGGATGTTGCCAATCATTTGAAATCCTCTCCCGCAAGTGCGCCTGCGGCTAAGCCAGCTGCAGCACCAGCGTCTGTTCCTGCGATGGAAGCGGTGGGTGATCGTGTTGAAAAACGTGTACCCATGACTCGCCTGCGCAAGCGCATCGCGGAGCGTTTACTCGAAGCATCCAACACGACTGCCATGTTAACCACGTTCAATGAAGTGAACATGGGCCCGATCATGGCGTTGCGCTCTAAATACAAAGATCAGTTTGAAAAATCTCACAACGGCACCCGTTTAGGTTTTATGAGCTTCTTTGTTAAAGCTGCTGCTGAGGCGCTGCGTCGCTTCCCGGCGGTTAACGCTTCAATTGATAACAATGACATTGTTTATCACGGTTACCAGGATATTGGTGTAGCAGTTTCCACTGATAAAGGTCTGGTGGTACCGGTACTGCGCAATGCGGAAAATATGAGTTTGGCGACCATCGAAAATACCATTCGTGATTTTGGTCTGCGGGCACGTGATGGCAAGTTGGGCATTGAAGAAATGACCGGCGGCACCTTCACCATCACCAATGGTGGTGTGTTCGGCTCGCTCTTGTCGACCCCCATTTTAAATCTGCCGCAATCCGCCATTCTGGGTATGCACAAAATTCAGGAACGCCCGATGGCGGTTAATGGCGAAGTAAAAATTCTGCCGATGATGTATTTGGCGCTGTCTTACGATCACCGCCTGCTCGACGGTAAAGAAGCGGTTCAGTTCCTGGTTGCGATCAAGGATCTGCTTGAAGATCCGGCGCGTATCCTGCTGGAAATCTAATTCGTACCCGTCTTACCTGGGTTGCCCGATAAAACGGGCAACCACATCGACCAAATTTGGGAATGAAAACTATGTCTGAAAAATATGATGTGATCGTAATTGGTTCCGGTCCGGCCGGTTATGTGGCAGCGATTCGCGCTGCACAGTTGGGTTTAAAGACTGCCTGTATTGAAAAATGGCGCAATGACGAAGGCAAGGGTGTTAATGGTGGAACCTGTCTGAACGTAGGTTGTATCCCTTCCAAAGCTTTGCTGGACAGCTCATACAAATATCACGAAGCTAAAGACGATTTTAAAATTCACGGCATTACCACCAAAGGCATTGAAATCGATGTGCCGTCCATGATTGCGCGTAAGGCACAGATCGTTAAGCAATTAACGGGTGGTATCGCTGCACTGTTCAAGGCTAATGGTGTTACCGGCTTGTACGGCACCGGTAAATTGTTGGCGGGCCGCAAAGTAGAATTTACTGATCACGAAGGTAAAACCTCCACCCTGGAAGCCGACAACGTCATCCTCGCTTCTGGCTCCAGCCCGATCAATATTCCTGTAGCACCGGTAGATGACAAAGTTATTGTCAACTCAACGGGTGCCTTGGAGTTTGATTCTGTGCCCAAGCGCCTTGGTGTGATTGGTGCTGGTGTTATTGGTCTTGAATTAGGTAGTGTCTGGAACCGTTTGGGTTCACAGGTTGTGGTGCTCGAAGCCCTCGACAGCTTCCTCGCCATGATGGATCAGCAGATTGCCAAAGAAGCGCAGAAGATTCTCACCAAGCAGGGGCTGGATATCCGTACCAGCTGCCGTGTAACAGGTTCTGAAGTCAAAGGTAATGAAGTGGTTGTTACCTATACCGATAAAGACGGCAAAGAGCAGAAAGAAACCTTTGATAAGCTGATCGTGTGTGTGGGCCGTCGTCCGTTCACCGAAGGTTTGTTGGCGGCCGACAGTGGCGTGAACCTGGATGAGCGCGGTTTCATCTACGTCAATGATCTGTGCTCCACCAATGCACCCGGTGTCTGGGCCATCGGTGACGTTGTGCGTGGTCCGATGTTAGCGCATAAAGGCTCTGAAGAAGGTGTAATGGTTGCTGAGCGCATCGCTGGTCAAAAGACTGTGATGAATTACGACATCATTCCTAACGTAATTTATACCCATCCGGAAGTTGCTGCGGTTGGTAAGACAGAAGAGCAAGTAAAAGCAGCGGGTGAACCCTACAACGTTGGTACTTTCCCGTTCGCGGCCAGTGGTCGGGCCATGGCTGCCAACGAAACCCAGGGGCTGGTGAAGATTATCGCGCACGCGGAAACAGACCGGATTCTCGGTGCCCATATCGTTGGACCAAGTGCAGCAGATCTGATTCAGCAAGTTGCTATTGCAATGGAGTTTGGCTCTAGTGCTGAAGACATAGGCATGATGGTATTTGGTCATCCAACGTTATCTGAAACAGTAAAAGAAGCTGCGTTAGCCGTACATGGCCATGCCATTCATACCGCTAACAAGAAGAAGCGTTGATAATCGGATCGCAGCACCTGCTGTAGCCCGGTGTCGAAGAAGATGAAGAAGACCGCAGAGTCTTGCTCTTGAGTTAATAAACTCACCCCAGGGGGCGGCGCTGTTCAAAAGACTGCGCCGTCATCGATAACTTCCGTTGACTTGTTATGACTATTTATCAAGCTCAACAATTCGTCAAAATGGAATAACACCATGAATTTGCACGAGTATCAGGGTAAACAACTCTTTGCCCAGTATGGTTTGCCTGTATCTAAAGGCATCGCCGCAGCCACTGTTGCTGAAGCGGTGGAAGCTGCCGATAAAATCGGTGGTGATATGTTTGTTGTTAAAGCCCAGGTTCATGCCGGCGGCCGCGGTAAAGCGGGCGGCGTGAAGCTTGTTAAGAGCAAAGAAGAGATCAAAGCCTTCGCTGAAAAGTGGTTAGGCAAAAACCTGGTGACTTACCAAACTGATGAAAAAGGCCAACCGGTTAGCCGCATTCTGGTGGAAACCTGTACTGACATCGCCAAAGAATTGTATTTGGGAGCCGTTGTTGATCGTTCTACTCGCCGTATCGTGTTCATGGCCTCCACCGAAGGTGGTGTAGAAATCGAGAAAGTTGCTCACGAAACGCCGGAAAAAATTCTTAAAGCGACTGTTGACCCCTTAGTTGGTGCGCAACCGTACCAGGCTCGCGAGCTGGCGTTCCAATTGGGTCTGGAAGGAAAACAAATCAATCAATTTGTCAATATTTTCCTTGGCTTGGCTAAATTGTTTAAAGAAAAAGATCTGGCGCTGCTGGAAGTTAACCCGCTGGTCATTACTCCTGAAGGTAATCTGCATTGCCTTGATGCCAAGCTGGTTATCGACGGTAATGCGCTGTATCGTCATCCTGAATTGAAAGAGATGCAGGATCCTTCACAAGAAGATGCGCGCGAAGCCCATGCTGCTTCCTGGGAACTTAACTATGTAGCGCTGGATGGCAACATCGGCTGCATGGTTAACGGTGCTGGTCTGGCGATGGGTACGATGGACATCGTTAAACTGCACGGCGGCCAGCCCGCTAACTTCCTGGACGTTGGTGGTGGTGCGACTAAAGAGCGTGTGGTTGAGGCGTTCAAAATTATTTTGTCTGACGACAACGTTAAAGCAGTATTCATCAATATCTTTGGTGGCATCGTACGCTGCGACATGATCGCGGAAGGCGTTATCGGAGCTGTGAAAGAAGTCGGCGTAAAAGTACCGGTTGTTGTTCGTCTGCAAGGCAACAACGCTGAACTGGGTGCAAAAGTGCTGACTGACAGCGGCTTGAACATCATTGCTGACACCGACTTGACGGGCGCTGCCCAGAAAGTGGTTGCTGCAGCGGCTAACGCGTAGAGCCCAAGGGGAAAATCATGAGCGTATTAATTAACAAAGATACCAAAGTTATTTGCCAGGGTTTCACTGGTTCTCAAGGTACATTCCACTCCGAACAAGCAATTGCCTACGGCACCAAAATGGTTGGTGGTGTCACGCCGGGCAAAGGTGGCCAAACTCACCTCGGCTTGCCAGTATTCAATACCGTAAAAGAAGCGGTAGAAGCTACAGGCGCAGAAGCTTCCGTAATTTATGTACCAGCACCTTTCTGTAAAGATTCTATTCTTGAAGCAGCAAACGGCGGGATCAAACTGATCGTATGTATTACTGAAGGCATTCCTACTCTGGACATGCTTGACGCTAAAGTTAAATGCGATGAGTTAGGTGTACGTTTGATCGGCCCGAACTGCCCCGGTGTGATCACTCCCGGTGAATGTAAGATCGGTATTATGCCGGGTCACATCCACAAGCCAGGTAAAGTAGGCATTGTGTCACGCTCCGGTACATTGACCTATGAAGCTGTTAAGCAAACCACTGATTACGGTTTTGGCCAGTCCACTTGTGTGGGCATTGGTGGTGACCCGATTCCAGGCTCCAACTTCATCGACATCCTGAAGTTGTTCCAGGCCGACCCGCAGACCGAAGCGATTGTTATGATCGGTGAAATCGGTGGTTCAGCTGAAGAAGAAGCAGCTGCTTACATCAAGGCTAACGTAACCAAGCCGGTTGTGTCTTATATTGCTGGTGTTACTGCACCGGCTGGTAAGCGCATGGGCCACGCTGGCGCGATCATCTCCGGCGGTAAAGGTACAGCGGCTGAGAAGTTTGCTGCACTGGAAGATGCTGGTGTGAAGACTGTTAAGAGTCTGGCTGACATAGGTAAAGCACTGAAAGAAGTTACTGGTTGGTAAGTTCTTGAGTGGTGTGAAAAAGGCGACTTCGGTCGCCTTTTTTATTGGGTAAAAAATAATGTGTTGGCTTATGCTGGCCTACACTGTAAGTTCGTTATTGGAAATATCAGAAATCGGGAGGTGGAAGTGCTCGATTATTCTAGAAAATCGTATTCATCCGCTCTCATGTAGGATTCTAGTTGCTTGGTGTCGATCGCAACTTAATGTTAAGAACCAACAATCACACAGGAAATTAATATGAGAATCACGGCCGATATGATCGAAGAAATGAGTTTGCTTATGAAATTTGACTTGTCCACCACCCAAGCCGGTATCAAGGTTCATTCCGATGCGCCCCCCGAAACCATCGCTGCTTCGCAGCGGCTTTTCGAGAAGGGGTTGTTAACCCAGGCTGATGGTGGGTACCTGACTAGCCTGGGGTATGAGGTGGCGAAGCATGTGCAGAGTGCGGTGATCGTTTTGCGGAGTGAAAATGTCAACAGCAATCACTGAGGTGAATCAACTATATTCCCAATAATTCCCCTATCGAAAGCATTGTTTTTGCTAATTTTTTTGCTAAAGAGCCTCTCTTTATCAACATCATTAATCGCAAGCTTATTTTTTCTTAAAGTATACAGAATTAATAGAAATGGATATGAATAATGATCTGGGTTGTCAAATATGTCCTGTATTAGCCCCGGCTCAAGATTAATCAGATGAAATAACCTTGGTAGATAAATAGATGTGATCTTTTCACAGATCCATTTGCAGGCCTCTTCATTTCCTTCCGGAGTAGCTGGTAAAGCTACAGTTCCCCCGGTTACCGGCGAAAACGTTTTAACTCTTTCACCTGACGTTGTCATAGCTAGTGTTTGTTCGGAAAGTAAATGCGATTTATAAGGTGGGTTAATGTTCTCTATAAATTTTTGAAAGTCAGGGGATTCGGCACTCATTATTAAGGCGTATCCTTTAGCATTGGTAATGTAATCTAGCGCGATAAACCCTTGCGCCATGTTGTCCTTGGTTTTTTTAACTTTAACTTCGTTCAACAAAACTTTTACATTTTTATATGGAGCTAGGAGTGTTGTAAGCTCTTCCTTTAGTCTTTTCTCAAAATCTGATTTCAGTTCTTGTGTCATTTTTTTCCTCAAGAATACTTAAGAACATGGAATGTGGCAGCGTGTGTTGTTCCGTAAGAGCCCAGTAAAACCCGAACCTTCTTGTTTTTGGTCGCAACGCTAAAGTGTCCTGTCGTTCCAGCAGAAGGTTTGATGACGCCTCCACCAATTCCTCCGGTGGGATTCGAAGGGCTATTTAAATCATAAATATTAGCTTTAGTCTGATTCGGGGTTAGCCCACCACTGCCGTGTTTTACTTCAAATATGTGGAGATTTCCGTGCCCATCGCGCGCTATGAAATCCGCCCTTATCCTGCTGCCATTTACCTTAATGGTTACTTCTTCCTTGACTATTGTGTACCCATTCCTTTCCAAGTCATGCATCGCCTTTCGCCGGCCTCTTTCGCCGTTGTAGTGGCACTTAGCGAGACCAAAAGGGTCGGTCCATATGAGCGGATCTGGAGCATATCCATATAGCTCTATACCCCCGTATAGCCTAACAGGGTCCTGAGAAATATATTGACCTGCCATTGGGTCAAAATACCTATGGCGATTGTAATAAAGCCCCGTCTCACTATCCTCATACTGCCCCGGAAAGCGGAACGGGCAAAAATCTTTTTCGCCGCGCAGTTGCCGTAGGTTACCCCATACATCAATTTCACTGGCCCATATTTGCTGACCATTCTTGTCGAAGACGACGCTCGGTGTGCCGAGGTGATCGGTGATGATGGAATAGTGTTCGTCGCCCACGAGTTTTGCCATGGGCGTGAAGCTGTCGGGCTCAAAGAGCCAGGTAATCGGCTTGTCAATATTACCTGCTTCAAACGCAGGAGGACCTTGTGGCTCGAGGGCTTGCAGTAGTTGTTGACGCTGGTCTGCGCCTATGCTCTCAGCAATATACTTTTGTGATGAAAGCTGTGTTGGGCCGAGCGTATCGGGGAGGTATTCAACCCATTCATGAAGCGGATTGTTACTGTCCCATACCCAACGGGTAATTTTATTATTAAATGTTTTGCGAATGCGGCGGCCCAGCGGGTCGTAGTCAAAACAGACTTCTTGGCCATCGGGGCGAATGACTTTCGCCAGCATGCCGTTGCTGTTCCACTCATAGCGCCAGAGCTTTTCGCCGGGCTCGAGCTTGCTGATCAGGTTGCCTTCGACATCGTAGTTGTATCGTGTGGTGCCTTTGGAGGAGTGGACTGCAAGTAATTGGCCGGCCGGGCCATACTCACGGTCTTTCTGTGAAGGTGTTTTAAACAGGTTGCCGACGGCGTCGGGCATGCGGAGATCAAAACTTCCGTCACTGTAGCGTGCGGAGAGCAAACTTCCTAAAGCGTCATGTTGAAAAACAGTTTCCCGATTAAACTGATCAATAAGTTTCAAGAGACGATTGTTCAAGCCCCAGACATAAGTCTTGCTGCTGTGCAGCTGCTTTCCTTGATTGATTTCATGGCGAATAGGGCGTCCGAGTTTGTCGCGGCTCCAGCGGCTTTGGATTCCGCCGGGTAGACTTCGTTGGATTTCCAAGCCTTGATTGTCACGCTTAAACTCAGCTTCGAAATGCTC
>CAYUVQ010000006.1:0-11426 GCA_964448175.1 uncultured Cellvibrionaceae bacterium
GTCTTGCGCTGCGCCACGACCGCGTAAGCCATCCGGCTGGTACCACGCGCACTGTCTTCGGGCAGTAAAAAGGCATCAATGACTGCTTCGGAAACGGGAAAAGCGATAAGATCTTTGATTCGCCAGCGCAAGGCTTCCGCCAGCTCTTCAGGAGGCACTTTGGGCGGATCGCCCAGCAGGAGATTGTAGTCGGACGGCGGCAGGACCAAGTGGCAAGGCAGGCGCGACAGGTTTAATTTCGCTACCCGATGTTTAAGGGTTTCGGCCCGATCATCGCCAGCTTCACACGGGAGAAATTCACACTGAACCAACCGGGGCTGCTGCCCAGCGAAGCGCTGAACATGAGCGAAAGCTACGCCTTCAGCCCCGAACTCGACGCCGATCACCTCGTTGTGACGCTTTGGGAAACCGAACAGCTTTAACAAGAGGGCCTCACTGGCTGGATACTAGTTATTAATACTCTATATATACCTTATTGTTGAATAATGCGCCAATATCTTAATGAATTCATTCTCGCTGCCGCTAACAACCACAAGTTATAAATGACGACAAAGCTATAACAATCATTTAAACCATAGTCTAGACAAGAGAATTTTGCCAAATGCTTCACATTGTTTTGTTTGAACCAGAAATCCCGCCCAATACGGGCAATATCATCAGACTAGCAGCGAACACCGGCTGCGGTTTGCATTTAATTGAGCCACTGGGATTCGAGCTGGATGACAAACGGCTGACGCGGGCAGGCTTGGATTACGCGGAATGGCAGGATGTAAAACGTTACCGCAACTGGCCGGATTTTCTTGACCGCGCCCGGCCCGAGCGCCTCTTCGCGCTCAGCACCAAGGGCACCCAGACCCATAGTGACGCTCAATTTCATCACAATGATTACCTGGTGTTCGGCCCCGAAACCCGCGGCCTGCCCGCCAGCATCCGCGAATCCCTGCCGCCGGAGCAGGTTCTGCGCATTCCCATGCAGGCTAATAGCCGCAGCATGAATCTATCTAACGCGGTGTCAGTGATGGTGTATGAGGCCTGGCGGCAGTTGGGGTATGAAGGAGCGCTGTGATTTCCTCAACGCACGGGCGCGCTTTGGTTTGCGATCCCCCTAAAACCCACTATCATGCCCCATCCGATTTTTGCTAAAGGCTTTTCGTATGGCTTCTATCCAGATTCTGGTGGGCAGTGTCATGGGCACCGCAGAGACGGTGGCTGAGGCGGTGGCGACCGAATTGCGCCAGTTGAATCATGAAGTGAAGGTAAACTTCCAGGCAGATGTCAGCGATATTTTGCGCGCTGACGACGAGATCCTGCTGCTCTGTACCTCCAATACCGGCTCCGGTGAGCTGCCAGACAACATCCAACCGCTTTACCTCCAGTTGACCCGCGATTTCCCGCGTATTGCGGGACGCCGTTACGGCGTCATCAATCTTGGCGACAGCAGTTACACCACCTTCAACGAAGGTGGACGCGCGCTGGATGACGCCTTCGCTGATCTGGGTGCGCAGCGTATTGGCGAGCCTTTGGTCATAGATGCCTGCGAAGGTATGGACGCAGAAGAAGAAAGCATCGTCTGGATTAGAGAGTGGGCGAAACAACTATGAGTCGCGCTCCCATTGGTTTGTTTTACGGCAGCTCCACCTGCTATACCGAAATGGCTGGCGAAAAAATTCGCGCAACACTCGGTGAAGAACGGGTGGATATTTTAAATATCAGCGAAACGCCAATTATCACTGCCGAGTTTTACAACTTCATCATTCTCGGTATTCCCACCTGGGATTACGGCGAATTGCAGGAAGACTGGGAAGAGATTTGGGATGATCTTGATGAAGTAAATTTCTCTGGAAAAAAAGTAGCGCTCTACGGCTTGGGCGACCAGATTGGTTACCCGGAATGGTTTCTCGACGCCATGGGTTATTTGCACAGCAAGGTGGTCACCCGCGGTGCGATCCCCTGCGGTTACTGGCCCCGGGCTGGTTATGAGTTTGAAGCGTCCAAAGCATTAACCACCGATGGCCAGTATTTTGTCGGACTCGCTCTGGATGAAGAAAACGAATTCACCTTGTCGGATGCGCGCATTCAGCAATGGTGCCAGCAAATTCTCGAAGAGTTTGGTTTGTGACAGAACCCGAAGGCATTCATCACGCTCAGCTCGAATGGGATGCTGACGGTCAACCTCTGTCGCGCGCATTTGGCGATGTGTATTTTTCTCGCGCGAATGGTTTGCAGGAAACTCGCCATGTATTTTTGCAACACAACCAATTGGCAGAACGCTGGTCGCGCCTGAAGGATAATGCGAGTTTTGTTATCGGCGAAACCGGTTTTGGTTCCGGGTTAAATTTTTTAGCGGCATGGCAATTGTGGAACACGACCGCTCCTGCTAATGCGCGCCTGCATTTTGTCAGTGTCGAAAAATTTCCACTGAACAAGGCAGATTTGTGTCGCGCGCTGTCGCTATGGCCCGAGCTGGAAAATCTTTCCGTACACATGCAGCAACAATATCCCGTGTTCGTTGGTACTGGTTTTCATCGCCTGAAATTCGAACAGGGCCGCATCAACCTGACGTTGATAATCGATGACGCCGCTACTGGCTTTTTGCATTTGCTCGCCAGTAAACACCCTGCTTTTTCGGACAAATGTGCAAAAGTCGATGCCTGGTTTCTCGATGGTTTCGCCCCGGCCAAAAATCCCGAAATGTGGAGCGATAACCTATTTGATGCAATCGGCCAGCTGAGCCATATTGATACAACGGCCGCGACCTTCAGCGCAGCGGGCATTGTAAAACGGGGACTGGCACGGGTCGGTTTTGCGGTTCAGAAGGTGCCTGGTTTCGGGCGAAAACGTGAAATGATTGCGGCGCATCTGCAAGAAAAAAAACCGGTGACATTACCGCCGGATGATCTTAACCGGCCGCCACAGAACTCCCCTTTCCCGACGCCATGGGCCGTTAACCTGAACCCGAACTCCGCGCATCGAACCGCCATCGTTATCGGTGGCGGACTCGCGGGTTGCCATACTGCTCGCGCACTGGCCGAACGCGGCTGGCACGTGAACCTGTTGGAGCGTCACCCTCAATTAGCCTGCGAAGCATCAGGTAATCCGCAGGGTATTCTTTATGCCAAGCTATCACCCAAACAGGAAGTGTTAGCGAGTTTTAACCTCGCCAGTCTGCAATTTGCGTTAAGTCATTATCGTCCCTTTTGGAATCAGGTCAGCGATAACAGGTTGATTGCACAGCCATCCGGTGTACTGCAGCTGGCCCATGATGCGGCCGAAGAAAAGCTACACCGTTTGCTGCAACATTCTTTTAGCGAAGCAACAGACCTGGTTCATTTTGTTGATGCACAACAAGCCAGTGCGCTGGCAGGCGTACCCATCAATTATCCCGGAATTTATTTTCCCACTGCAGGCTGGATTAATCCGCACCTGTTGTGTAAATCTCTTGTTCAACATCCCAACGTTCGGATCACCTGCAATACCCACGCAGTTTCGCTTCTGCAGGAAAATGACAGCTGGGACGTGCGCGATACATCTGGCCAGATTATTCTGTCTGCACCGACACTGATCATTGCCAACGCTTATGATGCACAAACCTTTGCGCAAGCCGCCCATTTGCCAATTAAATCAATCCGCGGTCAGATCAGTTATTTACCGGCCACTGATGCCAGCCGGAAACTGAACACTGTTTTATGTGGTGAAGGTTATGTGGGTCCCGCTTATGAAACCGAAAACGGTTGGTTTCATTGCACGGGCGCGACATTTAATCTGAAAGAAAAGTCAACGGCATTGCGGGTAGATGAACATCTCACCAACATTAATAATCTGCGTAACGGCATGCCCGCCCTGGCAGAAGCGCTCATGCCCTTGGACGAAAATAAACTCGATGGACGTGTAGCATTTCGTTGCACCACGCCGGATTATTTACCGCTAGTAGGCCCGGTGCCGGAAAAAGAAAAGTTTCTGAAAAATTTCGCACCGCTTCGCAAAAATGCCAAAGCAGGCGTGCCTTTGGCGGGCAGTTATTATCCGGGGCTGTTTATCAACGTCGGCCACGGGTCGCGGGGGTTGGCATATACGCCATTAAGCGCTGAATTATTGGCCGCGCAGATCTGCGGTGAAGTGTTGCCGGTGAGTTGGGAGCTTGCGCACGCACTGAATCCCGGCCGGTTTTTAATCCGGGATTTAGTGCGAAACAGAATCTGAATCAATCCCTGACGGTTTTTCTAACGTTGGTGGTGGTTCTGATAAAATCTGCGAGCCGCTGCCACAGGCAATTACCGTACGCATTGCTGATTCAACACTGATATGTGGCAGCAAATCCACGCATTTTGGTGATAAGTGATAAACGAAACCGGATGTAGGAATTGGTGCGGTTGCAACATAGACAGTGTAATCACCATTTTCATGAATCGCGGTGACAATACCGGTCACCGATACGCCGGCCGCACGTCCCATGATGTAAGCCCGGCACACCTGCCCTTTTAATAAAGACGCATCACTCTCGCCGCCCAGCAATTGCGAAATAATTTCTCGGATGGTTTTATAGCCCGGTGCTAATTTGGTCAGCCATGCATCCAAACGCTCATGCAATAACCGCCCGACCTTGGTTTTGATGGCCAGGCCGATCACAAAGAAAATCGTCAGCACAATAATAATGGCGAGAATATCAGCCATATATTCTGCCAGAGGCGTGACGCGCGCGAGCCAACCGCTTAGCGGACTGATCATGCCAGTAATAAATTTAAACAGCCACTCCAGCAGAAACAGAAAGATGACAAAGGGCAGCACTACCATAAAGCCGCCCAGCAAGGTAAAACCGATAAAAGACTGCAGGCGCTGCGCATTGGTCCGCTGCCGCATGTATTTGCGAAATTCCTGAATCTTTTGCATAAGTGTTACTCCGGGAGTTTCCCTGTCACAATAGGCGCCGAATTAAGAGCATAAAGGTTAATCACAATGAAAAATTTCATCTTGTTTTTTTGGCTATTTTGCCTAAGCGGGCCAATGATAGCTAATGACGCAGCAGCGGTACATTCACCTGCCGTGATTCATTTTGATTATCAGGTGCTGGCGCAGCGCTCTCATAAGCCGGTTCTTTTTACCCAGGGACTCGTACTCGAGGATGGCACATTTTATGAAAGCAGTGGACTCTATGCCCGTTCGCAGCTAGTCAGCTACCCGCGCGACGAACCCACCACCAAATGGGGCCAGCTTACCGCCAACTTTATCCAGACCGATAAATTACCGGATCGCTATTTTGCGGAAGGCCTGACACTGTTGAACGACAAGCTCTATCTGCTCACCTGGCAGGAGGGTACGGTCTTTGTCTATGACCGCACCACATTCAAAATATTAGAGCGCTGGCGTTACAGCGGCGAAGGTTGGGGACTTACCCACGACAACAAATTATTAATTCGCAGCGATGGCAGCGAGAATCTTTACTTCCATTCGCCGGATGACTTCCGTGTACAAGGGAAAGTAGCCGTAAATGAAAACGGCCGGCCGGTTCAACGGTTAAATGAGCTGGAATTCATCAATGGTTATGTATGGGCCAACATCTGGCATGAAAACCGCCTGGTTCAAATAGAACCCTCGACGGGTAACGTCGTAGGTTCAGTGGATCTCACTGCATTAACGGCGCAGGTTGATATCGAATCCAGTGAAAGCGTTTTAAATGGTATTGCTTATGATGCGGAGCGGCAGGGAATGTGGGTAACGGGTAAAAACTGGCCAACCATGTATCTGATAAAACTGATTAAACCAGCAGCAACGACTTCATCCGATTTGAATCAGGCAAACTGAGCCAGGTAAATAACAACCTTGTTCGCTACAAAAAATTATCCCGCAGAAACAACAAAGCCGCATCGAGATGCGGCTTTGTGTACATCAGTCGTAAAACTTAGAGACCCATGACGTTTTCAGCTTGGGGGCCTTTTTGGCCTTGCTTAACGTCGAACTCTACTTTTTGACCTTCGGCCAGAGTTTTGAAACCTGAACCGCTGATAGCGCTGTAGTGAACAAAAACGTCCTGACCAGCATCGCTCTCAATGAAGCCGAAACCTTTAGATTCGTTGAACCACTTAACAGTACCAGTACTTTTAGACATAAAAACCTCAATGCTCTTTAGCTGAGTAAATTAAAAATTGCCATCTTGGCATCTGTGCTGACTGATCACATCTTACTTATGAAGAACAAAACGAGGTTGCTAATAGATGTACTGCTAGAACAACGATGTACCATAAATAATGCTGCATGTTTGCCAGCTGAGGCACTATATACCCGACTCAAAGCTTAAGTAAAGCCCCCTTTGATCCGTTCCGTTAGTCCCCACACGAAGCATCGTGCGGCGACACCAGGGTGCGACAATTTGTCACTTTTTTACCCGCACAAATCTGTGTCACGCTTAATCGATGGTATTTCTGCCCACGGTTTACGCGTTAACGATAAAGGGCACGAAGCCAGCAGCAAATAACGGAAGCCGGCAATCGATGATTAAAATTAAAAACAGTTTTTCCTTTTTTCACTATTGGCATCAACGAATCGGTCTGGTGATGTGTGTTGCAGTTATCGCCTGGGCCTTGAGCGGCCTGGCCCACCCCCTGATCTCGCGTATCAACCCACAACCTGTCGCCATGTCGCCGGCAGTACCGCTGCAATGGCAGGAGACCGCCCCGGTCGAACGTTTGATTGAGCAATCCGGAATCCAGCGCGTGCACCATCTGCGTTTGTTTCAATGGCAAGACCGTCCGGTTTATCACCTTCACAGCGAGCAGGGCAGCGCGTTTTTTTCGGCGGTGGATCTTACGCCGATCGAGCATGGCGAAGCCCGCTATGCCGAATTCCTTGCCCGGCACTATCTGAACGATTACGTCTCCACGACGGTTGATCCCATTTTGCTTGAACGCTTCGATGCAGATTACCTGTACATCAACCGTTACCTGCCGGTCATGCGCATCGATTTTGAGCGCTGGGATAACATGCGGGTATATGTCGATACGCGGCAAGGACGGCTGGCAACGCTGGTTGATAACAACAAAGCCACCGCCGGAACATTCTTCCGCGCCCTGCACTCCTGGACCTGGATCGACTCAATTCCCCTGCGTCAGACTCTGATGAGTATTTTCCTGATACTCGGTTTCTGTACAGCGGCTTTCGGCTTGATCCTGTACCTCAAAAGCTGGCGCCTGGGCATGTTTCGCCGGCAACAGAGCGCCCAGCAGCACCATCCCCTATCCCGTAAAATCCATCGCCATTTGGGTGCGGGAATTGCAGTTTTTGCGATGGCGTTTTGCATGAGTGGAATGTTTCATCTGTTGGTGCGGGATAAGTCAGACCAGCCGCAGCAAACACTGCCTCTCGCAGTCGAAGCCGCGCAACTGCGCCTGGATTTGTCCACGCTGAAGCAAGTGCTGGGTGGCGATGAAATTCTGGACATTCAAGTCGCACAGATCGGCACGGACCTTTATTGGCAGGTGCGTGAATACACAGCCCCCGGCAGGTCGTCCAATGAGCATCACGACCATCACGATCATCACGCCCACGAGATGGAGCAGAAAGATGCGGTGCGCTATATCAACATCCAAACCGGACAGTTGCTGGATCAAGGCTGGCGCCGCCACGCCGAATCATTGGCGCTGGCATTGAGTGGTCACTCGGCTGAGCGCATCAGCGAGATTCGGCTGGTTAATGGGTTTGGCGGTGAGTATGGCTTCGTCAACAAGCGTCTGCCGGTCCATGCCATAGATTTTGATTTGCCCGGTAAGCCGACGTTGTATGTGGAAACAGCGACCAATACGCTGGCCGCTGCTGTGGGAAACCTGGATCGCCTCGAAGGCTACAGCTTTGGCTATCTGCACAAATGGCACTTCGTCGATTTCCTTGGCAAAAATGTTCGCGACCTCCTGACATCGCTGGTGGCGCTGGTGATCATGGCGGTGTTATTGCTCGGTGTTTATCGTTATTGGATCACGCGGAGACGCCGGCGCCGCGCACGTTCTTAAGCAGGCGGGCACAGCACCGGGATCATCGCTATTTACCCCGCCTGACAAAGCTGCAACAATTGACCGCATTTACGGGTTACCTCCGCTTGCAGGTTTTTTCATGATCCACATCCAGGTTGTAGATACCTCGCACACATCCCCCCACTGTGCCCACGATAAACGCGTTTCCTGCGGTAACTGCCGCCTCAACACCCTGTGCCTGCCTATAAGCCTGCATATTGACGACATTGATCGTCTGAACGAGATCGTACAGCGCGGCAAACCCCTGCAGAAAGGTGAATACCTGTACCGCGCCAATGACCGCTTTGCGTCGATCTTTGCTATCCGCTCCGGCGCCGTGAAAGCCATTACATTGAGCGACAATGGCGAGGAACAGGTGACAGGTTTTTATCTCCCCGGAGAAGTAGTGGGTATGGAAGGGTTGGCGGAAGATCGCTACACAAACTCTGTTATTGCCTTGGAAACCGCTTCAATCTGTGAAATCCCGTTCAATCGCGTGGAAGAACTCACCAAAAAAATCCCGTCCCTCCAGCGCCACATTTTTCAGCTGATGGGCCGCGAAATTACACAGGATCAGCAAATCATCACGCTCCTGAGCAAAAGTACCGCAGAACAGCGCATTGCCACCCTGCTGCTCAGCATCTCCAGTCGCCACAATCGGCGTCATCTGTCCGCCACCGCGTTCTCGCTGCCGATGTCACGCACGGATATTGGTAACTTCCTCGGCCTGACCATCGAAACGGTCAGCCGGGTGTTCACGCGCTTGCAGAAGCAAGGCATTCTTGAAGTGAACCGCAAAGATATTGTGATCAATGATATTGATGAGCTGCGCAGTATCGCCAGCGCTACTGAATAACCAAGGATATCTATGACGCCCGCCGAACAACTCCAGGCAACCCTGGCTGCCTTTGATGCAGCCAATCAGCAAGATCCAAACCACGAATTAATCAAAGGTCAGGCTGTTCCCAAGGAGTGGATCTACGGGCAGCGAATGAGCGAGCGTTTGGCTGCATTTTGCCCCGAGCCGTCCATTGAACTGCAGCTGGCAGTGCGTGCTCAGCATATCTGCCGCTGGAAGATCCCGCGCAGCGATTACCCTATGGACCGTCAGGGCTACAAACGCTGGCGGTCTGATCTGGCGCAATTCCACGGAAAAACGGCAGCCACCATCATGCTCGACAATGGCTACGACGAGGCCGCCACTCAACGGGTGAAGGATCTGCTGCTCAAGCGTGGCTTAAAGCGTGATGAGGAAGTCCAGACTCTGGAAGATGTCGCCTGCCTGGTATTTTTGGAGCACCACCTCGAAGAATTCGCCGCCAAACACGACGCAGAAAAGCTCGTTGATATCATTCGCAAGACGTGGAACAAGATGTCTCCCAACGGCCACGAGGCCGCGCTACGCCTGCCTTTATCCGAAGCGATGCTGACACTGGTGACCAAAGCCTTGCGCCCTGATAACACCTGAGCGACGCATTCCTGAACAACACTCATAAAAAAGGAAATCTCCCATGTACATGCTACTCAAACATCTTCATATGACCATGGCCGCCTTGTCATTCGCGGGTTTTTTCATTCGCGGGATCTGGATGTGGCGGCAATCACCTCTGCTGCACAAGAAGCTGGTGAAGATTCTGCCGCATATTGTGGACACGCTCCTGCTGGTCAGCGCCTTCGCTCTCGCCGGATTACTGCGCTATTCCCCCGGTGATCATCCGTGGCTAATGACCAAGATCGTCCTGCTGGTTGTTTATGTGATACTCGGGATGATTGCCCTGAAAAACACCAACCCCACCCTGCGTAAGTGCAGCTGGCTGGCGGCACTGGTGGTTTTTATTTACATCGTCAGTGTGGCTGTTACCAAAAACCCTCTCGGTTTTTTTAGTTAAGGAGATTTTCGCTTCGTTAGTCGATATTCAACTATAAAAAGGGTTCAAGCCAAATCGTATTGTTATTAATAAAGTGATTTTTATATCCGATGCTTGACGCGCCAGCCAAAGTGATCTATATCACATACAGGCGTTGGAACCTGCAAATAGCAATAACTAAATATTCGGCGACCCCACTATGAAGAAACTATTGTTTGTCTTACACCTTGTTTTAATAGCACCACTGGCCTTCGCATGTGACGAGACGTGCATGCGAGACAAAGTCATGGCGGAACATGACATCAAGTTTCCGGCTTACCTTGACTCCAAATACTGTAAAACCACCTCCGTGGACTTTCTGGTGAATGCCCGCAAGAGCCTGCAAAAGTATCGTGACGAACGCTTAAGCAGCGGCCACCGGGGTGGAATCAGGAATATCCGCAATTTTATTGAACAGCGTAAAGAGTGGTTACAGGAATGTGATAAGTACCTGCAGATGACCAAGCAGGGGCGGATTTTCCGCAGTGGGAATACCACAGAAGAGCTTTTCACTGCGATGGATTCGCTCTCGAAAGAGCTTCATTCGCTGATATTTCGACCCAAGAATGCGGCTGAAGACACTCATCAGCTGACTGAATTGGCGGGACAGAAGTTTGAACTGATGTTTCGCTTAATGGACGCCCACCGCACAGATCTGCAATTGCGCGGCCTGCTGTAAATCCAAATAAAAACGGCGCAATCCTCATAGGTTGCGCCGTTTTTTATCGCCAACAGTTAACTGCTTTTTTTCAATGACAGAACTGAACGTTGGGGTTTGTCACTGCGCTCTGCATAACGTTTGGCTTCCGCTTCACGTGCTTTGATGGCCGCCATACGCGGATCATCGGCCCGTGCATAACCGGTTTTGCTGCTGTAATGCGTGGCACCGTTTTCAGACGCGGCCTTCGCAAGAAACTCCATACCGCAGCGCAGCAAGCGCGCCTGATCCGCATAACTCAATTCAGCGGGAAACTTCCCCGGATCAACCGACGACGGATTACGTGGATTACCCTCGATTTTCAATACAAAGCCACTCGCATGAGTCGCTGTACCGGCAGCAAGGTCTGCCTCCCAAGCATCAAAGTCCATAAAAATCTCTGCATGATTGCGATGAAGCCGGCATTAAACCACAAGCGCTTTCGAGCGCGAAGCTATCTCGCGGTAATTGGCATTGAACTCTACGAATTTATGACTTGGCCGACGCCGATACCCGCTTTTGCCGCGCTGGAGGCAGGGCACCGATATGCATTTCATTGCGCTGCTTCGCCAATTCGATCTGCTTTTGTCGCTCAGTAAACCGCTGCTTTTGCTCTGGCGTAAGCTGCTCGTAACAACGCGGACAACTGACGCCGGGGATGTAATAAGTCGATGCCTTGTCTTCTTCGGTAATGGGATGACGACAACCGTGGCATTGATCGTAAATCCCTTTCTGCAGACTGTGGTTCACCGCGACACGGTTATCAAATACAAAGCACTCCCCACGCCACAGGCTTTCCTCCTCTGGAATTTCCTCCAGATATTT
>CAYUVQ010000006.1:11526-17201 GCA_964448175.1 uncultured Cellvibrionaceae bacterium
TTCCAGTCTTGTGGCTTCACATAGGTGCCCACAATTTTTTGGGGGTCTATCCCGTTCACACCCATGGTCACGATTTCTTTTTTAAGCTTTACCTTCATCCGATAAAACGGCATGCCTTCGTAATACGATTCCTTGTGTGACAGATCACTCAGACGCGGATCGCTCTTCAGGTAGGCTAAAAGATCGTCAATGCCTTCACGGGTGCCGGCTACAGTACCGTTGATACCTTCCTCCGCCAATAACAGGGTTCCCTTCAGGCCCAGCTGGTCGCAGTGCGCTTTCAGTCGTGGTGCTATGGTCTGGTAATCTTGCAGGGAAACAAATTTATACAGGGCAGCAACAACAATCGAGCTCATAGATTTCACTTTCAATGACAGGGGTTTATGCAGGGCGCGCATTATAAGCGCTTAATTTTTGTACAGCCAGAGGCAACTCAGGAATGTTTGCTGCCGCCGAGACATTGGGGTGACTCAGGAACAGCCTGATCGGCCAGCCATTCTTCGGGGCTATAGGTATGCAAGGCCAGCGCATGGACGCCACCAGCCAGCTCCTCCGCCAAGGTGGCATAGATCGCTTGATGGCGTTGCACCTGGCGTTTGCCGACGAAATCGGCGGACACCAGCACCACTTTGAAATGGCTTTCGGAGCCGGGGGGCACATTGTGTTTATGGCTTTCGTTGGTGACTTCCAAGTGGATCGGCGCTAACGCCGCGCTCAGTTTTGTCTGGATCTGGCTTTCAACAGGTTTCATGACAGGAACTCCGAAATGGATCACAAAAAATCCCCGGCATTTTACCTTTAACCAGCTACACTTTGTTGACTTGGAACAAGGAACTGTTTCGATCCGTTAACTAACCAGACGTATGACCATGAGCGAGCATAAATTTTTCATTGACCGTCGCCGCGGTATGGATCGCCGCCTGGATCGCGACCCTTGTAAGGATATGCCTCTCGATCTTTATCACCGCAAACGCCGTAAATCTGCGGAGCGCCGCATCCGCGGGCGGACTTTAGAGCAGGATTATTACGCGTTTATAGGCCAACCAGATCCGCAGCGGCGCCACTGATATTGCTGCAACTGGCCTCTCTGATGCCGGGCCGTAAAGTCCGGCGGCTGTTGGTCAGCCCTCTTCATAACCTCAAACTATTATCTGCCCATGAACCATTGACTAAACAGCGAAGGCACCCGCGCTGGCCCGCGCGGGAATTAACCTCGGCTCGCAGCCGGTTTCCTGTTGGTAGTGATTTTCTACCGCCGTCATCAGGGAAGGAATGATCGCCTGAGGAGCCACGGCAACAACGCAGCCGCCGAACCCCCCGCCTGTCATACGCGCACCCGCCAGGCCTTTTCCCGCCGTAGTGAGAATATCCACCAAGGTATCAATGGCCGGCACCGTGATATTGAAGTCATCACGCATTGACGCGTGAGATTCTCTCATTACCCGTGACAATGTGCCCATGTCCCCCTGCATCAATGCCTCCGCAGCCACCAGCGTACGCGCATTTTCGGTTAGGACGTGGCGGGCACGCTTAAACAACACGGGTTCCAACACCGACTCTGCCGCCAGCAACTGCTCAAGCGACACGTCCCGCAGGCTGGTCTGGTTGAAGTGGCGTGCAGCTGCTTCGCACTGTGCCCGCCGCTGGTTGTATTCGCTTTCCACTAATCCGCGCTTAACCCCGGAGTGCACAATCAGGATTTCCCAGTCCCCGGGAATGGACACCGGCCGCGCGCTCAAATCACGACAGTCAATCAACAGCGCGCTGTCAGCCTGACCGCACGCCGAAATCAATTGGTCCATGATGCCGCAGTTACAACCCACAAACTGGTTCTCAGCCGCCTGCCCCATCAACGCTGCCGCCTTTGGTTCAACGGTCTCGCCACTGATTCCGGTCAACGCACGAATCAATGCCATCTCCAGAGAAGCTGAACTGCTCAGGCCTGCACCCGCCGGTACGTCGCCGGTTATAAACAGAGTGGCGCCGCACAATTGAAAATTCTGTTGTCTTAACTGCTGGACCACACCCCGAACGTAATTGGACCAGGGCATAGCGGGGTCATGCTCCATTTCCTCATCGAGATGAAGGCAAACAAATTGGTCGGTAAAATCATGGGCAATGATATGTAACTCGCGATCATCCCGTGGCGCAACGGCAACCCAGGTGTGGTAGTTAATTGCGGCCGGCAAAACAAATCCATCGTTATAATCCGTGTGCTCCCCTATCAGGTTAACGCGACCCGGCGCACTCACCACAACGGCGGGTGGCAGACCAAAGCGCAGCTGAAATAATTCTGTTACAACAGCGGATGTTAATGCATTCACAACCAACTACCTCAAGCGAAAATGAGTAGAACTTTGCTGACGCAGACGCTCCGCAGCCTGCTCCGGAGAAATATCGCGCTGGGGTTCGGCCAGCATTTCGTAACCCACCATAAACTTGCGCACCGTGGCGCTACGCAATAATGGCGGGAAAAAATGCGCGTGCACTTGCCAGGGCGTCGGATCTTTGCCATCAAACGGCGCACCGTGCCACCCCATGGAATACGGAAAAGAACATTCAAATAAATTATCGTAACGGGTCGTTAGGTCGCGCAGGATCATGCTCAGGCTACGCTGCCCACTCGGCGTTAATTCGGTAATACGCGGACACGCGAATTTTGGTAATACCAGCGTCTCGAATGGCCAGGCCGCCCAGAACGGCACCACCACCAGCCAATCATCATTCTCCACCACCACCCGTGTCCCCGTGCGCGACTCTTTTTGCGCGTAATCGAGCAGCATTTGAGTCTCATATCGGGCAAAAAACGCCCGTTGATTAACGTCCGCTTTTTGAACCAGTGTGGGCAGCTGGCTTTGCGCCCATATCTGGCCATGGGGATGCGGATTGGAGCAGCCCATCACCGCGCCTTTATTCTCAAATACCTGCACCGATGCGTACTGTTTGCCCAGCTCCGCCGTCTGTTGCATCCAGGTTTTGATGACCGCCTGCATCTCCGCGTCGCTTAACAACGGCAGGGTTTTACTGTGATCCGGCGAAAAACAGATGACGCGACTGGTGCCTCGCTCCGCCTGGATCTGGAACAGAGGGTCCTCCATCATCGGAGCATCCGGCACTTCGGGCAGCAGCGCCGCAAAGTCATTGGTGAATACATAGGTGGTTAAATAGTTGGGATTCACTTCGCCGCCGACTCGCTTGTTGCCGGGGCATAGATAACAATCCGGATCATGCGCCGGACTATCGGGCCACTGATTCAGCTCCTGCTGGCCTTGCCAGGGACGCTTGGTGCGATGAGGAGAAACCAGCAGCCATTCACCCGTTAGGGGATTAAAACGTCGGTGCGGATGTTCATTAACGGAAAACTTGCCGGACATACTTAATAGCCATATAAATATTATAAATTGGCAATAAATTACCTGAAATAATCGCTGCTGACAATTTCTAAATACGCCTGCGACCGCTGCCCTCCTCAACTAATTAACCAAAATTAACCGCTACTGTGCAGCAACCGACCAAATTAACAGGGTGATAGCTGCTAAGCTAAATGATGTCTTTGACGTAATTACAACATCTGCCGCTGCGCGCACTATCAACTGGCATAAGGTCTGGCCATGAAAGAACAGGTTACCGAAACCAACCAAAACGTCTGGTTCGCTCCGGATATAGCACTCCAGTATGCCCAGGAACACACACCAACAACTGCCGAATCTGCCATTCTCAAGCAACTTGCAGATACTCTCCCGCAGGCCTCACTGCTCGATATTGGTATTGGTGCAGGCCGAACCACAACCTTTCTCGCCCCGCGCTGTAAGGATTACGTCGGCATTGACTACTCGCACGCGATGATCAACATCGCCACGGCGCGTTTTCCCGAAGCAAAACTGCATCAACAAGACGCTCGTGACCTTTCCACTTACGCGCAAAGCAGTTTTGATATCGTGTGGTTTTCTTATAACGGCATTGATTACGTGTCCCACACGGATCGGTTAAAAATCCTGTCCGAAATTCACCGCGTGTTGAAACCGGGAGGACTTTTTATTTTTTCCTCGCACAACCGCGACAGCAAATTTTATCCCGCGTATCACTGGAATAATCTCCAACCCACAATCAACCCGCGCCGCATGGCGCGACGGCTAATAAATTACGCAACCGGCATCATCAACTCAATTCGTCATCGCTCAAAACAGATCAACACCGAAGACTACGCCATCCTCAACGACCAGGCCCACGGCTATAACATGCTGACGTATTACATCAGCGGCAAGAAACAAATTGAGCAATTGCACGTGGCGGGTTTTGAAGTTGATGGAATGTGGGGAATGAAGGGAGAGAGATTGGTGAGTGGGGATTATGTTGGGGGGTATAGTATTTATTATTTGGTTCGTGCAACCAAGTAGATAGATTCTTTATGTGAGACAAGTCCTTTTGCTTTAAACATGGACGCACTCTGCGTGCGTCCTCACGTTAATAAAATCTATTTACCGCAATAACCCCCCACACAATCCCCAGCAATATCAAACTCATAAACACCAGCGCGGAACCAATATCTTTTGCGCGGCCGGAGAGTTCGTGGCGTTCGTGGCCGGTGCGGTCGACAACGGTTTCTACTGAAGAGTTGGCGAGTTCTGCCATCAATACCCAGAAAACACTCGATATTAACAAGATCAGTTCGATGTGATTGGTTGCGAGCCAGAATGCTGCAGGAATCAAAACGATGGCGAGGCAGACTTCCTGTCGGAAGGCGGCTTCAAACCGCCAAGCGGCGGCTAAGCCTTTCATAGAATAACCAAATGCATCCATTACGCGGGTGATTCCGGTTTTACCAGGTTTGGACATGGGCCATCTGCTCCATTGATGTAAGTGACATGAAAAAAGTAATGTGTAACATTAACTTCATAATGTGATGGTATCTCTGGTGACGTAGCAATTAACCGGTCACAAAGGCGGTGAAACTATGAATGCTTTTCTGCAAAGAGTCCACCACATTGATACCTTGGCTTTCCTCTGGTTGCACGTTACCAAACGCCTTCCTTATCGCAAATCGGTTCGTTGGATTTCCCGCTCAGGGGATGGCCATTTATACCTTGTTGTGGCTACTGCTTTGCTGCTGCTCGAACCGGTTCATGGCGAGATATTTTTCTGGGCGGGGTTGATGGCGTATGGTCTTGATGTCAGTTTGTATTTACTGCTGAAGAATCTGATTAAACGTGATCGTCCAGCCATGAAAATTGATTTTTACGAAGCGTGGATTACGCCTTCGGATCAATTCAGTTTTCCCTCTGGTCATACAGCAGCCGCTTTTTTATTTGCTTGTTTATTCGCCCACTTTTATCCGTTAGTTGCCGCTCCTGTGTATTTGTGGGCAAGTCTGGTTGGTGCAAGCCGCGTATTACTCGGGGTTCATTATCCCAGTGACATTGCAGCCGGTGCTCTATTGGGTACCGGATGTGCATTTACGGGAATTTATCTTCATTCGCTTTTGGTAGTTATATGAAAATATTGTACGGCGTTCAAGGCACGGGCAACGGGCATTTGACGCGCGCCAGAGTGATGGCCAGAGCCTTGGCCGACGCAGGAGCACAGGTAGATTGGGTATTCTCAGGCAGGCCGAAAGACAAATTTTTTGATATGGAGATCTTCGGTGATTATCACGTTTACCGTGGCCTCACCTTTGC